>CAIXZI010000023.1 GCA_903923915.1 uncultured Bacteroidota bacterium | reverse complement strand
ACCATCAAGGTGGCGCCGTCGCTGGTGATTCCGTCCGAGCCGCAGGTGTTCGGCGAGGCCGCCAACAACGGCCAGATGGTGGGCGAGGCGGCAAAGTCGCACAAGGTCAACCAGGTGCTGAACCAACTTTGCGGGTTTGTGCTACACCAACCGCAGCATGCAACTCGCTAATACGATAATTCATACCAATAATTGGGTGTTGTTCCATGCCGCGTTTTTCGCCTACGTGGTCGTGCCCATGATCAGAATAATTATCCGATAATTTATAGGTTGCTTCATCATTAGTAACTAATACACCGCCTTCGCCGGCAGTTGCAATTTTAAAAAAATCGAACGAGTAACTTCCGGCTTTACCAAATAAACCGGTGTAAACTCCTTTGTAGGATGATGCAAAAGACTGACCCGCATCTTCTACCAAAATTAATTTATGGTCATTAACCACTTTCATAATGCTATCCATATCAGCCATTCCGCCACACATGTGCACCAAGCAAACACCTTTGGTTTTTGGTGTAATGGCTTTTTTAATTCCTTCGGCACTTAAACAAAGTGTTTCGTCAACTTCTGCAAAAACAGGTAATGCACCCACAAATAAAACAGCCTCAATAGTTGCAACATAGGTAAACGGAGGCACAATAACTTCGTCGCCAGTGCCAATGCCACTTGCAGCAAGCGCTGTAGCTATGGCGGTAGAACCACTACTCATGGCATGAGCAAATTTTGCTCCGGTTATTTTTTTTACTTCAGCTTCAAAATCTTTTGCTTTCCAATGACTGTTACGCAATGCATCGTGGTTATAACGAAATAACACTCCGGTTGATAATACATCTTCTATTTCTTTACGCTCTTCGGCGCCAAATAATTCTGTTCCTGGCATGGTTAAAAATTTAGAGTACAAATATACAAATTATGCCCCTTTATTTAGTGTAATATGATGGCCTATCTTTTAAAGTTGGTCTTATAATAGTTTTCGATATCCTGAACAGATTGAATAATCGCATTATTTAAGTAATTTGTGTCGTTAACTGATTTGCGGCTATAATTTTTTATATTAATAAAAGCATTAGCCTCAAATCTTTTGTACCCATCCAGCTGCTGAGCAGAAATAGCTTTAAAACGATATAAGTTAATTATATCTCGGTGAATATCTCTGATTTGAATCTTAACTTTTTTAATATAATATCTGGAACTATATATAGTAGTTGGTTTTTTACACAACCCTATTTTAATGCCACACACCACGTTTAATTGTGCAGTAGATGCACTATAATTATAAGGAAAACCTGTATATGCATAAGCTGGATTTCCGCTTTTTTGTTGCTCAAACACGCTAAGGCTGCTGAAGGTAAACTCGGGTCCCACCGCTAAATAAGGCTCTATACTAATGCCTTTTATATTTATAACGCCGCCAATACAAGGAGATAATGTGAAAGAAAACGTTCTTCTATCTCTAAGCTCTTTGGGTGGATAATAACGTGAATCATCTCCATAATACGGGTAATCTACACCCGGGAAAGCCCATTTTTTATTGTATCCATAATAATGAAATGCGTTGTAAAACCCTATGTATACATGTTTTCTGACACCAAAATATTTTTTGGCAGTAAAAGAAATAAATCCGCCTTTCATATTAAAATAATCGTTGGCAGAAAAATCTCCACGAGAAATAAGTCCGTTTGGATATACATATCCAACCTGACAATCTATTCCAAAAAATGGGTTGTTGCGATATTCAAACCCTACACCTGCAAGTCTTACAAAATCAAATGAGCCGTAAAATTTATATTTATAATACGTGTACTGATAGCGATGCTTTAACTTTTCTTCGGAAGGTTGCGCCCGAATGAGTAAGGGAAAAAACGCAAAAAATATAAAGGCGCACCTGTTTTTCATTCAAGACGGATTGAATATAAATGTAATATAAAATCACATTTATTTTATTATTTTTAATCATCTTTGTTTTAATTATGATTAAAAGAATAACAATCTTTTTGTTTGTGGTGATGTGCAAAATAAGCCTCGCTCAAACCGAAGCTGAATTAGATTCTATAAAGAAAACGCATACCGTACAGTTCTCTGGCTTTATTGATGCGTATTATTCTTTCGATTTTAATACGCCGCCAAACCACGAAGTATCGGCGCCTTTTATTTATAACTACAAACGTAATAACGAATTTAATATTAACCTGGCTTTATTAAGTGCCAGCTATAGCGGAGATAAAATTCGTTCTAAAATTGGCTTAATGGCCGGCACTTATGCGCAGTATAATTATGCTAGCGAGCAGGGTTTGTTAAAAAATATTTACGAGGCCAATGCCGGAATTAAATTGCGAAAAAATCTTTGGCTGGATGCCGGAATTTTTGCGTCGCATATTGGAAACGAATCTGCTTTTTCAATTACCAATCCAACACTTACACGTTCTATTATGGCAGAGAATACGCCTTATTACCAAACAGGTGCTAAGCTAACGTATGATGCAGGAAAAAAATGGTTGTTTAGTGTGTTACTTTTAAACGGCTGGCAAAACATACAGGAAACACCTGATAACAGCAACAAGCCGGTCTGCACACAAATTTTATACCGACCAAACAAGAATACAGAATTTAATTACAGCACGTTTATTGGAAATGAAAAACCTGATAGCGCTAAGCAGTGGAGGTATTTTAATCATTTATATTTTACTTCTCATTTTAGTAAAAAAATTTATTTATCGGCAGCATTTGATTATGGCATTCAGCAAAAATTTAAAGACAAAGCGCATTACGATAAATGGTTTGGCTCATCACTTATTTTAAAATATAAACTTACGCGAAAATTTTCTACTTCATTGCGTGGAGAATATTATAACGATCCTAGTCAGGTAATTGTAACCACCAATACCTTGCCGGGCACAAGGGTTTTTGGAAGCTCACTAAACTTTGATTTCTCTCCTTACTTGGGTTCACTCATAAGATTGGAAGGAAAAATGTATAATGCACAGGATAATATTTTTGTAACTAAAAACGGATTTAATAGTCAAACGTATATTCTTACGGTTGATTTTGTAATCAGTTTTTAATCTATTTATTTCTTGGATGATGCTTTATGATGGCATCTTTTAAGGTATGATTACTTATGTGTGTGTATATCTCGGTGGTAGTAATACTTTCATGTCCCAGCATTTCTTGTACTGCACGTAAGTCGGCACCGTTTTCTAATAAGTGTGTGGCAAAACTATGACGAAATGTATGGGGCGAAATAGTTTTTTTAATGCCTGTTTTTTCTGCTAACTCTTTTATGATGTAAAATATCATCACCCGCGAAAGCGTGCTGCCACGGCGGTTTAAAAATAAAATATCTTCATTACCCTTTTTTATAGAAACATGGCTACGAATATTTTTCAAATAGAGATCAATGTGTTTAAGTGCCATTCCGTTAATGGGAACTAATCTTTGCTTATTTCCTTTACCTGTAACAATTAAATATTCATCTTCTTTATGTATTTCGCTAATTTTTAAATTTACCAATTCGCTAACCCGCAAGCCGCAACCATAAAGCACTTCAAGCATGGCACGATTTCTTTCGCCATCAGCCGTGCTTCTGTCTATTGCATTTAAAACATCTTCAATTTCTTTTTCATTTAAAACATCCGGTAATTTTCTTGCGGTACGTGGCCAATCCAAAAGTGTAGTTGGATTTGTATCCATTTCTTTTTCAACTACTAAAAATTTAAAAAAAGCTCTAATCCCCGATAACACACGCCCTTGCGAAGAAGCACCTATGCCAATTTCATTTAACTGTTTAATATATGCCTGCAAATGTTTGAGTTCTGTTTTTTGTGGGGTAAGATTTGGAAATTCATCTTCCATAAAATTTGCCAGACCTTGTATGTCTCGCAAATAGGCTTGTACAGAGTTTTTACTGAATGAGCGCTCAGCCGATAAATACATCTCAAACGATTTTATAAAAACTTTCCACTTACTCATTACTGCAAATTTAGGGCTTAGTTTGTTATCTTTATACAATGAATTTTTTAGCACACTTATTCCTTTCCGGTAAACCGAGCGAATTAATGGTTGGTAATTTTATAGCCGATTCTGTTAAAGGAAGTGCGATGGATAATTTTAGTGAAGTAATTCAACAAGGCATAAAACTGCACCGCGCTATTGACACGTTTACGGATAATCATCATGAAATGCTAAAAAGCAAAGAGCGTTTACGGCCTCGGTATAAAAAGTATGCCCCTGTTATTACAGATGTTTTTTACGATCATTTTTTAGCTGTTAATTGGCAAGATTACTCAGTGGTTTCTCTCAGAAATTACACCAACCAAGTTTATCAATATTTGGAAAAACATTATACTGTTTTTCCTGATCGCTCTAAGCAATTTTATGATTACATGATAAAGTACGATATACTTTTTGCATACACTAAATTAGAAGGCATTGAAAAGGTAATGCAAGGTATGTCTCGTAGAGCAAGTTTTATATCTGGAATGGAAACTGCTACAGAAGAATTGCAAAAAGATTACACCGATTATAAAACAGAGTTTCAATTATTCTTTCCTGATTTACAAAAACATGCTTCTCATTTTTTAGCCACAGATTACACGGATGAACGCAGATAAATTGTACTCTTAAAAACAATCTGTGCTAATCTGCGAACTTAGCGAAGCGATATCACGAATTATTTTAAAAAGACCTTTTAAATACAAATGAGTAAATCTGTGGCCAACATTAATTGAATTTTATATTTTTACATCATGAAAATTTTAATCATCAACGGCCCCAACTTAAATTTATTAGGCACGCGCGAACCAACAGTTTATGGCAACCAAACTTTTGAGGAATATTTTTCTATTCTAAAAGCGAAGTATCCAAGCGTTCAGTTAGATTGTTTTCAGAGCAATGTAGAAGGCGAATTAATTAATGCTTTACATAAAGCAGATAAAAATATTGATGGCGTTATATTAAACGCAGGCGCTTATACGCACACCTCTATCGCCATTGCCGATGCCATTGCGGGCATTAGTACACCTGTTGTTGAAGTGCACATTAGTAATGTTTTTGCGCGAGAAGATTACCGACACGTATCTTATTTGGGTAAACACTGCAAAGGTTCTGTTTCTGGCTTTGGATTAAAGAGTTACGATTTAGCTTTACAATCATTTTTAATGGATAAGTAAAGTTTAATACTTAGGCTTAACTTCTTCTTTGGGTTTTTTCTTTCTTAAAAATAAAACAGTACCGGCTTTGGGTTGCGCATCGCTTAACTTCATTCTATTCTTTTTGTACAACGAGTTTAATTTTATGCCATGCAATTGAGAAATGCTCATCATGGTTTCTCCTTTGGTTACTACATGATAAGGCTCTAAGGCTTTTCTGCGCTTGGCTTCTACATAAATTTTTTCATACGGAATAATTTTTTCACTTTTAGAAAAGTCATTGTACTTAAATAAATCTTCTAGTTCTAAGTCAAAGTCGGTAGCAATTTTGTAAAAAGAGTCTCCGGGTTTTGCGATAATAAATTTGGTGTGATTAAACTTTAAAACCTGTCTTAAATTTAATTTTACCTGCGGTGCTTTTTCTTTTACATTGCGCATATTTAATACGGCATCCTTATCCAAGTCATTTAATTTATACTTTTCAATTAAATCTATTAATTGTTCGGCATAGGTTGGGTGTGTGGCATAGCCGGCTTCTTTCAAGCCCCTTGCCCATCCTTTATAATCGGTTTTTGGCAGCTCAAACAAAAAAGCATACCTATCTCGGGTACTTAAAAATTTAGAGTGGTCTGAATACGAATCAAGCACATCTTGGTATTTTCTAAAACATTCGTTTTTTTCATCATCATCTAAAATGTAAGTTGGTCCAGCCCAATCTTTATGGCATTTAATGCCAAAATGATTGTTAGCATAAACTGATAAAGCACTGTTGCCATTGCCACTTTCTAACATACCCTGCGCAAGCGTAATGCTGGCGGGTATGCCGTATTGGTACATTTCTTTTATGGCATCTTCTTTATACCTACTGATATAATCATCGGGGGTTAATTTTTTTTCGGATGGCTGCGCCAATAGCTTGGTTGCAAAGAAAAAAGGTAGAAATATGTAAACTAAAAAACGTGGCATTATCTATACCAAAGATACAAAATGAGCCTGTATGCTTTAAGTAAAACAATCGAACTTTTAACAGTGGGTTGTTAATGACAAACTATCCACCTGCTATGTGATATTTGCGTTAGGGATTGAAGCAAGCTGCCGTGCAGCGCGAAAAGCCCGCCGCTTGAAATGCGCAGCATTCTGCGAAACCAAATAAAAAAACTAAAACAATGAGCTAAACCAAGCGGAACGCCCAATAATTTTAATTCATTCTAAAATTACTGCGCAATTCTTTTTCAAGTTTAAGTGCGTGCGTATAAAGTTTTATTTTAGCAATTAAAAAATCTTCTTTTTCTTTAAGATTATCAAAAGCAATAAGCTGTAGTTTTTCGTCGTTGGTTAAATCTAATAAATGCGCCACTTTGTAAACAGATACATTGGTAAGGTTTTCTAACGGAATTTCTTGGTTTTTTGCTTGCTTAATAAATTGTTTAAACGAACGAAAAAGCTTGTATCTATTAGAAGCCACATCTTCTTCGTACTCTTCGATATTGGCTGCACCGTATAATTTTGGTTTTAAAATTTTGGTGTATTTAATAATTTTAAAAGGTTGTATGCCTTTAATTTCAATATCTATTTCGCCATCGGGATATTGTTGTAATATTTTAGTGATGCTTACTTCAACTCCATATTCGGATATTTGTCCGCCTTTTATATAAGGTATGCCAAAATTTGCTTGGTTGGCAATACAATCTGCAACAAGTTCTTGGTACTTATCTTCAAACACATGAAGCGTGCGCACCTCGCCAGGTATAATAACCGTATTTAACGGAAACATGGGTAATGTAATTAGTTTGTGTACCATGGTTTTGATGCAAATCTATATAAATTTACAAAAAAACAACGGTTGTTATGCAATAAAAAACCCCTCATTAATAAAAATGAGGGGTTTAACCGTTTAATAGCGGTAAATACTATTTGCCTTTAGCTCCACCTGCAGGCGTTTTTACGCCACCAGCTGGTGTTTTTGGTGTTCCGCCATTATTAGGTAAAACAGCAGCCGGCATGGTTTCTAACTTCTTTTTAACTAAAGCAAAAATATCGTCGCTTGGCTCATGAAAAAGAACAATACCTGTGCTTGTATCTAAAACATATTTAAAGCCGTTTTCTTTAGCAACTACATCAACTGCTTTTTTCGCTTTTTCGTAAATTGGTTTAGATAAATCAGATGATTTTTTTTGGTAATCTTGTTGCGCTTGTGTACGGAAATCTTCAATACGCTGGTTTAATGTTTGAAGCTCTTCTTGCTTAGTTTTTTTAACTAAATCGCTCATGCCGGCTTCGTTTGTAGTATAATCCTGGTATTTAGAATCAAACTCAGATTTCATACTGGCAACTTGTTTTTCTAAATCTTTTAAATAACCTTGCGCAAGCTCTTGTGCTTGTTTAGTTTCTGGCATAATGGTTATTAAAGAATCTAACTGAATGTGTGCAATTTTTTGAGCCACGGCTTGCTGCATACTTGCTGCTACAAAAAGAATAGCTACTGTTTTAAATATTTTTTTCATGTGTTTTTTAAATTTTACGTGTGCGAATTTACTAATAAACGCAATAAAACCAATAATCGTACCAAAATATAACAAAAAGCCCCAAATCCTTTAGAAATGGGGCTCTTGAATATAAATCTCAAATTTTTTTTACCTGCCGCCAAGCAATAACATTTCTGTCATTTGTATTTCGGTGGTGTAACGTTTAATACCATCTTTATCGGTGTAGTTGTTATTTACTAATTTACCTTCAATGGCAATTTCTTCGCCTTTTTTAGCGTATTGTGCAAGTCGCTCTGCTAAAGGCCCCCAAGCAATTACATTATGCCAGGTTGTTTCGCTAATTTTTTCGCCTTGTTTGTTTTTGTAGGTTTCGTTGGTTGCTATAGATACGCGAGCCAGCTTTTTGTTTCCTTCAAATGTTTTTAATTCGGCAGCAGCGCCTAAGTTTCCGATTAATGTTACTTTGTTTCTCATGTTTTTTGGTTTTTAGAGTTATTAAATAGTTTTTATTTGATGAGGCAAAGTAACGACGAGGACAAAACGTTATTCGGATATTAATTGCTTATACATGGATAAAAATGATTGTAAACGTTTGTAGTCGGAAAATATTTTGTATATTTGTCTGATAATCAATTACCAATGACCGAAAAACGTACCTGCCTTGATTGTGGCGAAATTATTAAAGGAAGAGCCGATAAAAAGTTTTGCTCTGATTTGTGCCGCAATAATTACAACAATAAATTAAATGCCGATAGTACCAATTACGTTAGAAACGTAAATAATATTCTGCGTAAAAACCGCCGTATTATTGAAGAACTTGTGCCCAATGGCAAAGCAAACGTTAACAAAAGTAAGTTGCTTGAAAAAGGTTTTGATTTTAATTATATAACCAATACCTACAAAACACAAAAAGGCGTGGTCTATTTTTTTTGTTATGAGTATGGTTATCTTCCTTTAGAAAACGATTTTTATTTTTTGGTAAAACGAGGCGAGAATAAGTAAGCTTAAAATATTTCTGTAACATTAATATCCTGCATACACTTAAAATGTCCTTTAGGGCATTTGCTGTAACCAAGCTTAGAGCAAGGCCTGCACGAAAGATTTTTAACTTCTAAAATTTTACTGTTCTTACCCGCAAGATAAGGATACATACCAAATTCAGGCACCGTGTTTCCCCAAACAGAAATAATATCTTTTTTAAACGCAGATGCAATGTGCATTAAACCGGTATCGCTTGTAATTACTTTATCTGCTTGTTTAACAATAGATGCCGACTGATTGATATTGAATTTACCGCACGCAGAAAAAACTTTTTTAGGAAATTCTTTTTCTAACTGTAAACCTGTTGCAGCGTCTTCTTTACCACCTAAAACAACAATAGGTTTATCACTCAACGCACAAATTTCTTGTAATTTATTTAGCGGAATTTGCTTGGTGTAATATGAGCCGCCAACCACCAGCGCATGATAATTATTCGCGGGAAGATTAAACGAAGCATTAATATCAATCACATCTTTTTCAGGAATAAAATAATCTAAGCCCAAATTATCGTTTACAACACCCAGTGTTTTTAAGGTTTCAAAATACCTATCAACAATATGAATGTTTGGCAGCTTATTTATTTTAAGATTAACCAGCAACCATTTTTCTATGTTGAGCTTATTAAAACTAAAGGCCTTAGAACTCGTAGCGCGCTTTGCTTGTGCGCTTCTTACGTTTTTATGTAAGTCAATGACAACATCGTAGTTTTCTTTTTTTAATGCTTCAGCTACTTCAGCAACTTTATCTTTAATAGAATAGATTTTAGAAACATACGGATTGTTCTCAACCAACGAAACAAAATTTGTTTTGGTTAAAAAATGAATTTCAGCATTTGGAATTTGTTTTTTTATACAGCGAACCACGGGCGTGGTAAGCACAATATCGCCAATGGAAGAAAACCGTATGATTAAAATTTTCACTTGGATGTTATGGAATAATCGAATCGAGACAACGGTGTGCTGTCATGTTGAGCTTGTCGAAACATTTGGGCAGGCCCACAAACACACTTCGACAGGCTCAGTGTGACAACTCTATTTTCATGTTTTATTTCAGACAAAATCAAGAAATTTATTTAGTAAGTTGTTTAAAGATGTCTTCCAGTTTTTGTTCTTCTTTTTGCATGGCAAGTACACTTAGTTTATTTGCTACAGCATAATCAAAAACATCTTTTCTAATATCTTTATCGGCATCTGTAATTATCAGCCAGGTCTTGCCTTCCAGCAATTTCACTTCAATAACACCTTCAATATTTTTAATAGAATTTTTAGTGGTTTCTCTGTCAAACTCAACACGCAAAACTACTTTGTGTTGCGAGCTTTCCTGCAAATGTTGTGTATCATCATTAGCCACAATTTTACCTTTGTTGATGATAATTACCCTATCGCAAACAGCTTCAACCTCTTGCATAATATGCGTACTAAGCATTACCGTTTTTTCTTTGCCGGTTTGCTTAATTAAGTTTCTTATTTCTTCTAACTGATTAGGATCTAAGCCCGTTGTTGGTTCATCCAGTATCAACACTTTTGGATCGTGAATTAAAGCCTGCGCCAAACCCACACGCTGACGATAACCTTTAGACAGCGCACCAATTTTTTTATTTTGCTCTACCTGCAAGCCAACCATATCAACCATTTCTTTTACGCGCGCAGTTACATTTTTTATGTGATGCAGCCCGCCAATAAAAGCTAAATATTCTTTAACATACATGTCTAAATAAAGCGGGTTATGCTCGGGTAAATAACCAACCTGCTTACGCACTTCTAAAGATTGTTCCTTAACATCAAAACCACAAACCTCTGCCTTGCCCGATGTTTGCGGAATGTAGCAGGTAAGTATTTTCATCAAGGTACTTTTGCCTGCGCCGTTAGGTCCTAGGAAGCCGATGATCTCTCCGCTTTTAATTTCAAACGAAACATCATCTACTGCTTTTTGTGTGCCGTACAACTTGCTTATATTTTCTACTTTAATTGACATGATGCGAATTTACGAAAGATTTGCTTGTGATAATCAGACGAGAGAATTGCGCCTTGTCATTGCGAGCGAAGCGCGGCAATCTCTTTAGTAAATTATGTAACTTTGCCTCTTAATAAAATGACAAATGAAAATCTCACATAATAAAATATTAATAACCGGTGGTGCCAGTGGCATTGGCTTTGGTATGGCTCAACGTTTTATACAAGAAGGCAATACAGTTATTGTTTGCGGACGCAGAGAAACAGCCTTACAAGAAGCGGCTGACAAGCTGCCGGGTTTAATTACCAAACAAGCCGATTTGCAAACCGAAGCTGGAAGAGAAGAATTATATACTTGGATAGCTAAAGGACACCCGGATGTAAATGTATTGGTAAACAATGCCGGCATACAACAATGGATGCATGTTACAGATGCAGATTTTTATCAGAAAGCAAAAGACGAAATGGCAACTAATGTAGAAGCTCCTTTGCATTTAACTTCTTTGTTTCTGCAATTAAAATCGTTGAATACTATTTTAAATGTTACTTCAGGGTTATCGTTTGTACCCCTGATTAGAACCCCTGTTTATTCTGCCACCAAAGCATTTTCCCACTCGTTTACACTTTCTTTGCGCGAAATGCTAAGAGCAAAAAACATTGAAGTAATTGAAGTTATACCTCCGGCTTTAAATACCGACTTAGGGGGTAAAGGCCTACACGGCCACGCCCCACCTGTAAGCGATTTTATTGAAGCGATTTTTGCGCAATTAAAAGAAGGTAAAACAGAACTTACTTTTGGTTTCAGTCAAATTGCCAGCCAAGCCGGACAAGAAATTTTAAAACCTGTTTTTGCTAAGATGAATCAGTTGGGGTAACAGCTTTGCAATAAATTCAATAACTTGGCTTCTCTTAAATTATATTGTCGCCTAACAAATTATTTTACTTTTGGTGGCTGATAAATTTAACCACTTAGCCACCCATCTAATGAAACTAGTAAACCACTTACTTTGTATTACGTTTTTATTTTTTGCAAATAATAGTAAAGCGCAGTATAATTATCCACCTACAAAAGAAACGCCTGTTACAGATACTTATTTTGGAACGAAAATAGTTGACAACTATCGTTGGTTGGAAGACCTTACTAAACCCGATGTACAGGCATGGTTTAAAGCACAAGCAAATTTTTCTAATAGCATTATTAGTAAAATAAATGGGCGCGATACGTTGTTTAATCGTATGAAACAAATACAAAAAATGGGCGGCGATAATTTTGGCAGCATTGTGCAAAGAGGCGAAACCTATTTTTATGTTAAAACAAAAAAAGAAGAGCATTTAAGCAAGCTCTATTATAGAACCGCACCGCTAGGCAAAGAAACTTTATTGTTCGATCCTGAAACATTTAAAAAGGGCACACAAATAATTAATTTTGAGCCAAGTAATGATGGTAAGTTGGTGGCTATGTCTTTAGCGCAAGGCGGTGCAGAAATTTGCGACATACGCATTTTAAATGTTAGTGATAAAACATTATTGGCAGATGTATTAAATCCTATTTGGAGCGAGTTTACTTTTCAGTTTACAGCTGATAACAAAGCGTTATTTTATTCTAAAATGAGTAGCGCTGATAAGTTAAGTGATGATCTTTTAAAGAATATGGAAGCCAGGTTACACACCCTTGGCACTACCATGAGTAAAGACAAAATTTTAGCGTCGCGCAAAAATAATCCTGAGTTAAATATTTTAATCGAGCAGTTTCCGATGATTGATTATTCATCAACCGGTAAATATGTTTTTATGATGTTGGGTTCGGTAAAAAATGAAATTTTGGCTTACTACGCACCTGTTGCAGCCCTGAGTGATGAAAAAATAAATTGGAAACCACTCATAAATTTTAACGATGAAATTACAGCCTTTTATGTTTTTGGCGATCAGCTTTTCTTTTTAACCCATAAAAATGCTTCTAATTTTAAGATAGGTGTTACGGATGTAAACAAACCCGATTTTGAAAACGCAAAAATGGTTGTAGCGCAAAGTGATAAGGTAATTCGTGGCATTCAAAAAACAAAAAACTACATTATTTATTCATTAAGTGATGGTATCAATCAAGACAAATATCAAATTGACGTAAAAACATTAGCCATAAAAAAAGTGCCTTTACCGTTGGGTATGAATGGTACTTCTTCTTTAAATCCCGAAGAGAGCGACAGAATATTAACCTATAACAATAGTTGGCTAAACCCACTTACCATTAGCGAATATGATGCAAAAAGTGGTTCGATTTCAAAAAGCAATTGGTTTGATATGAGTGGAAATTATCCGGATTACCACAAAGAATTTGCCGTAAAAGAAGTTGAAGTTAAAAGTCATGATGGTATAATGGTGCCACTATCTATCATCTATCCTAAAAACATTAAGTTTGATGGCAACACACCTTGTTACATTACGGGTTATGGCGCTTATGGTAGTTCTACCTTACCTTATTTTATTGATAACTCAGCTGCATTTATAGAACAGGGTTGTATTATGGCTTTTGCCCATGTAAGGGGTGGAGCCGAAAAAGGAGAAGCTTGGCATCAAGGTGGAATGAAAGAATCTAAACCAAATACCTGGAAAGATTTTATTGCCTGTGCCGAATATTTAGTAAGTGAAAAGTATACATCATCACAAAAATTAATTGGTAACGGAATAAGTATGGGCGGAATACTTATTGGAAGAGCTATTACAGAACGCCCCGATTTATTTGCAGTGGCTATTTCTGAAGTTGGCGAAACAAATGTATTAAGGTCTGAAATAACACCAAATGGGTCAAACCAAATACCCGAAGTAGGCACTCTGCAAAACGAGAAAGACGCAAAAAGCATTATTGAAATGGATGCACAAAGTAAGGTGCAAAAAGGTGTAAAATATCCTGCGGTATTAATACGTTGTGGTATGAACGACCCACGTGTAATACCTTGGATGCCGGGCAAATTTGCCGCAGCATTGCAAAACGCCAGCTCATCAAACAAACCCGTTTTGTTGTATACAGATTATGAAAATGGCCATTTTACAAGCGATTTGGATATAACCTATAGAGAACAAGCTGATATGTTTGCTTTTGCTTTATGGCAAGTGGGGCACTCGAAATTTCAACCCAAAAAATAAAAACGCTTATATAAAATAGGGGGCTGGGGGTCTTGTAATGTATTAGTTTAAAATAGAAATTTGCAGCGTTGGCTCTCTTGAGGTTAAAAAATTAGCAATAAGTGGTTTTATCTAATTTAAACAATTCCAACTTAAACCCAAGTTAGTGGCTTGGGTTTTTTATTTTGAATTAACTCAACTTCATCAACCTTAACACCTTTTCAATATCTTCGGGTGTATCTATGCAGTGGCTGTCAAAATCTGTTATTGCTAATTTTATTTTAAAACCATTTTCTAACCAGCGTAATTGCTCTAACGATTCTACTTTCTCTAAAGAAGAGGGAGCAAGTGTTGTAATTTCTTTTAAAATATCAGCACGATAAGCGTACATACCAACATGACGGTAATACGGAAAATGCTTGTGCCAGTCTTTTTTGTCAACGCCTTTTATGTGTGGTATAACTTCGCGACTAAAATAAAGCGCCTCGTGTTTGTTGTTCATTGTAATTTTTACCTCGCCGGTATCAAACAACACTTCGTGCGAGTCAACAGGAATCATCAATGTAGCGAGTTCTGTTTTGCCATCGCAAACATCAACCAATAAATCAATTTGCGAAGGATCTATAAAAGGTTCGTCGCCTTGTATGTTAATAATATATGTAAAATCTTTACCCGATTTTTTAAAGGCTTCAAAACAGCGATCAGTGCCGCTTGGATGATTAGCTTCTGTCATTACTGCTTGTCCGCCAAAAGATTTTACGTGATTAAATATTCGTTCATCATCTGTGGCAACAACAACTTCATCTAACTTTTTTGATTTCTTTGCCTGCACATACACACGCTGTATCATGCTTTTGCCAAGTATATCTACCAATGGTTTGCCCGGAAAACGGCTTGAAGCATATCGCGCAGGAATAACACCTAATATCATGTTGTAAAAATAAGAATTAAAAGTTAGTTGTGCTTAAACCACATAAAACATAGAAAAAAAGTAATGGATAGAAAACTACGTTTTAATCATAGTCTATTGTCAAAAAGCAACGCTTTGCTATGTTAAACTTTAGACACAAACAAAACTATTGTATCTATGTGGTTTTTGTTTCGGAATAAACTTTTGCTATGTGGTTTAACGGTTAAATGCTATTGCCTAATCACTATTACCTATTAACTTTGCACTCCATGTTTCAAAAACACATAGATACGCCTTTATTTAAGCTGATAGCCCAATGTGCTGATGAGCTTGGTGTTGAGGCTTATGTTATTGGTGGTTTTGTTCGCGATATTTTTTTAAACAGAACTAATAAAGATATTGATGTGGTGGCTATCGGTCGAGGCATTGATTTGGCGGCCGCAGTAAAAAATAAATTGGGTGATGAAGCTCATTTATCAGTATTTAAAAATTTCGGTACCGCGCAAATAAAATATAATGATGTTGAGGTAGAATTTGTTGGTGCAAGAAAAGAATCATACCGAAAAGAATCTCGTAAACCCATTGTTGAAGACGGTAGTTTAAAAGATGACCAGGATAGGCGTGATTTTACCATGAATGCGCTTGCTATTGGTTTAAACGCCAGCAATTTCGGGCAATTATTAGATCCATTTGGTGGCGTAAAAGATTTAGAGAACAAATTAATTCGCACGCCTTTAGACCCTGATATTACTTATAGTGACGACCCTTTGCGTATGATGCGCGCTATTCGTTTTGCATCGCAGCTTGGGTTTGTTATTGAAGAAAAATCTTTTCAATCTATCTTAAAAAACAAAGAGCGCATCAATATAGTTTCTAAAGAACGCATTACCGATGAGCTGAATAAAATTATTCTTTCACCGGTGCCTTCGGTTGGTTTTAAACTCTTATTTGATAGCGGTTTGCTGCATTTGATATTTCCGTTAATGGCTAATTTATACGGCGTTGAAACCATAAAAGGAAAATCGCATAAAGATAATTTTTACCACACGCTTGAAGTGTTGGATAATATTTGTAAAAATACCGATAACCTGTGGCTTAGGTGGAGTGCCATTTTGCACGATATTGCCAAACCTGCCACTAAACGTTTTGAAGAAAAAAAAGGTTGGACTTTCCATGGGCACGAAGACAGAGGCGCACGAATGGTACCAAAAATATTTACTGATTTACGACTTCCGTTAAACGAAAAAATGAAGTACGTACAGAAGCTGGTGCTACTGCATTTAAGGCCTATTGTATTGGCAAAATCAGAAATTACAGATTCTGCCATTAGGCGTTTATTGTTTGAAGCTGGCGATGATATTGATGATTTGATGATGCTTTGCGATGCAGATATTACCACAAAGAGCTTCGCAAAAAAGCAACGGTACTTACAAAATTTTGAGCTTGTCCGTTCGAAATTAAAAGAGCTTGAAGAAAAAGACCGCGTGCGTAACTGGCAGCCACCTATTACAGGCGAATTAATTATGGAAATTTTTAATATTCCCGCAGGGCGAGAAGTAGGTGTAATTAAAACTGCCATCAGAGAAGCCATATTAGACGGTATTATTAAAAATGATTACCAGGAAGCATTTGATTTTATGGTAGAAAAGGCAAAAGCATTTAATTTAAGTCCGGCAAAAAAGTAACCCTCTTGATTAATAGTGTTGGGTCATGGTGAGTTTGTCGAACCATTTGGGCAGCCCATCCATATCCTTCGACAAGCTCAGGATGACTTACACCTTTTAAAATAAAAGTGTTTACGAAGAAATATATTGAAGAAACGACCGTATTTTTGTTAAAATCGACCGTTTAAAAAGAAAGTGCCGCCGTTTAAAAAGTTGGCGCTTTAAAAGGTTTTCCGTAAGTTATCTTTACAAAAGAATTTTAATATTAAATGAAAAACGTTGTATTGCTTAGCTTTTTATTGCTGGTATTTGTTGCATCTGCACAGAAAAAAACCGTGGTAAAACCAACTAAACTTTTGCCAAAAAACAAAAACCAAACAGTTAGTGTAGAATATAAAGATGATATTTTATACTTTACCCGACAGGATTTATTGATTTTTATGGAGAGCAAACCCAGCGCGCAATACACGCAGGCACACAGGTATTTAAAAGGTACGGGCAACGATGAGATGAATTTTAAAGAAAACGATACTACTAAATTTAAAAACGTGGGAGAGAGAAATCTCTATAAAGTAGTTTTAGAAATTGCGCCACAACTAATGGCAACAGGCAAAGCTTGCGATATGGTTAAAAAAACGCATGTATTTAATCTTCAGGTAATTGTAAAGCCCTGTGAGGGAAATGAAGCTAAAAAGCTAATAACCGAAAAAAAGGGGCGGGTTATTTTTGGCTGCGAATAAAGTCAAAATTAAATTTAGGTTAAACAATCATAAACAAAAAGGGTATATTTTTAAATTAAAAGTATTTTAGTAAGTTTGGCAACCAATTAAAAAACCAAAAAAGTAAAAACAAATAAAAATCAACTAATATGAGCAACAAAAAAACATCAGGCGGCTTTCCGTTCATCGTTTCAGCATTAGCTATTGCTATTTGCATGGGCATCGGATTCTTTATTTACAGTATGATTCTTGGTAACGCCAACAATTTTGACGCAGAAGGACATCCAAAACCAGGTAACTTTTTAGGAATTATGTACAAAGGTGGTTTTATCGTACCCATATTATTAGGTGTGTTTTTAACTGTATTAACATTTGCTATTGAGCGTTTCATTACTATTCAAAAAGCAAGTGGTAAAGGTGCAACTGATAAATTTGTTGCTAAAATTAAATCTTTAATTGCGGCTCATGATTTAGATGGCGCTATTGCAGAGTGTAACAAACAACAAGGTTCTTTAGCTAACGTGGTTCACGAAGGTTTAGAAAAATATAAATTCGTTCAAAACGATAGCAACATGGATAAAGAAGCAAAAGTGGCTGCTATCCAAAAAGCTATTGAAGAAGCTACATCATTAGAGTTACCAATGCTTTCTAAAAACATGGTAGTTATTTCAACTTGCGCATCTATCGGTACACTTGTTGGTCTAATCGGTACGGTTGTGGGGATGATTCGTGCATTTGGTGCATTAGCTGCGGCTGGTACGCCTGATACATCAGCATTATCAACAGGTATCTCTGAGGCACTTGTAAACACATTGGTAGGTATCTTATCTTCGGCATTAGCTATTATTTTCTATAACGTGTTCTCTAACCGTGTAGATCAATTAACTTACGCTATGGACGAAGCTGGTTTCTCTATCATTCAAGAATTTCAATCTTCAGGAAAATAATATTTCCTGAATTTTTATGGAATTAATCAAATTAGTGCATCATAATTAAAACAAATTAAGAATGTCAAAAGGAAAAGTATCCAAAGGAGGCGCCCCGTCGTTAGATATGACGCCCATGGTAGATTTGGCGTTTCTGCTGGTAACGTTTTTTATGCTTACCGCCTCTTTTCGTATGGCAGAGCCTGTAACTGTTGATCCTCCAGCTTCTCATGCCGATAAAGCTTTGCCCGATAATACTATTTTAGTTAGTATTGATGGTTTGGGCAGACCGTTTTTTGGTGTAAGTAATTCAGAGGCAAAAGTGGCTACGTTAATGAAAATGAGCGGCAAGTACAAAGTAGCGTTTAGCGAAGCACAAATTAAAAAATTTGGCGGAATGAGCAGCTTTGGTGTAGCCATTCAGGATTTACCAAAATACATTGATGCTACAGAAGCCGAACGCATGAAATTTCAACCACAAAAAGGTGTTCCAAACGATTCGCTTAGAGACCCACAGCTTAGCGACTGGGTTAGATATGCAGCGCAGGAAACCAATGGTATCTATATCCGCGAACGCGATAAAGCAAAAGATGCGGGTAAAGATTTTGTGGGAGAAAAAGTACGTTACGCTATAAAAGCAGATGCAACTACAAAATACATTTCTGTAAAAGCAGTTTTAAAAACATTTACAGATATGAAAATTTATCGTTTTAACTTAATTACTTCGTTAGAAGGCGGCGCAACTAAGCCGGCTAAAGCGGGTAAAAAATAAAATTAAAAATGGCTGAAATTGCAGACGATGGCGGTGGCCACAAAAAAGGCGGGAAGAAACGCGCCAAAAAACAATCCACCAAAATAGATATGACACCCATGGTAGATTTGGGGTTCCTGCTATTAACGTTTTTCGTACTAACATCAACGTTTAGCAAGCCTAAATCAATGGAATTAAGCTTTCCGGCTCCTCCTCCTCCAAACGAAAAACCGGTTGAGGTAAAGAACGGATTGAATATCATCCTTACAAAAGACCACAAAATTTTTTATTACAAAGGGCAGTTTAACGCGCCGGATAATAAAGAAGGGAAACCTGCTACACAATTAACCGAAACATCATTTACGCCTGAAGGTTTGCATAAAATCATTTTAGAAATGAACAGTTATGCACATGATGAAATTGCTAAGTTAGAAGCCAAAGTAAAAAGCAAACAAATGGCTGATACAACCTTTAAACGTTTGGCAATGGAAGCAAAAGGAGATAAACGCTCTCTTACGGCTTTAATTAAAACAGACGATAAAGCAACTTACCGAGATGTTATTGATGCGGTTGATGAGCTTAATGTTTGTATGGTGGGTAAATATGTAATTATTGATATGTCGGCACCTGAATATGCATTGTTAACCGAAAAAATTAAATAAGATGGTTTTAATACTTGTAGTAATATTAATAATAGCAGGCGCGTCGCTCCTTCTCTCTATGGAGAAATGGAACAACGTGAGTTCTGACGATAGGAATGATATTGTTTTTGAAGAACGAAATCATACCTACGGGGCCTACCAAATAAGAAGAGACTATAACAAAAGAGTTACTTTTATTTTAGCAGGCATGATGCTTTTTACCTTAGCGGTATTTGGTGTAAAACTAATTTTAGACCACAAATCAAACGATACAGCTTTAGATAATGTAAAATTAGATGTAACCCAGTTAGATTTAACTCCACCGGTAGATCCAAAAGATCCACCGCCACCGCCACCACCGCCACCACCGCCGGTTGTAGAAACAATTAAATTTACGCCTCCGGTTATTAAAGATGATGCGGTAGAAGATGAACCACCACCACCACAAGAAAAAGTGGCTGAAACTAACGTGGGTACAACTACGCAAGAGGGTACAGGTGAAGATGTTTCTGTGCCAAGTGATGCAGGTACTGGTCCGGTTGAAGAAAAAGCACCTGAGATTTTTACCGTTGTTGAGCAGATGCCTGAGTTTCCGGGTGGAGCGCAAGAAATGATGAAATACATTCAAAAAAATGTACACTATCCTGAAATAGAAAAAGAAGCAAACATCTCGGGTAAATGTTTTATAAAATTTGTTGTTGAAACAGATGGATCTATAAGCAACGTTGAGGTTCTAAAAGGCGTAGCCGGGGGTCCTGGTTGCGATAAAGAAGCTGTTCGTGTTGTAAAAAGCATGCCAAAATGGAACATAGGTAAACAAAACGGTCGTCCGGTAAGGGTGTACTTTAACGTGCCTATTATCTTCAGACTTCAATAATACTATGCAACGTGCATTTTTAATTACAGGAATTATAATGGCCGCACTCTTCATTGGGTGCGGCTTTGTTTTTATATGCGGCAATTTTATGATTGATAAATTGCCCGCACCAAAAAGATATTGGTTTGGAGGTATATTTATT
>CAIXZI010000022.1 GCA_903923915.1 uncultured Bacteroidota bacterium | reverse complement strand
GGCAAAATATCAAACTCATGCAAAACACGCAACAAGACGCATTACCAACCTTAGATACAGCTAAAAAATTAGGGCTTATTCCTGAAGAATTTGAAAAGATTAAAGAGATTTTAGGTCGTACGCCAAACTTTACGGAGTTATCTATTTACTCGGTTATGTGGAGCGAACATTGCTCGTATAAAAACTCTATTACCTGGCTAAAAACCCTTCCAAAAGATGGTCCGCATATGCTGGCTAAAGCCGGAGAAGAAAATGCCGGATTAGTTGATATTGGTGGTGGTTTAGGCTGTTGTTTTAAAATAGAATCTCATAATCACCCAAGTGCTATTGAGCCTTACCAAGGTGCGGCTACGGGTGTAGGTGGTATTAATCGTGATATTTTTACCATGGGTGCTCGTCCAATTGCGCAATTAAATTCACTTCGTTTTGGAGATATTAATTCTGCAAAAACACAATGGATAATGAAGGGTGTTGTTAAAGGTATTGGCAATTATGGCAATGCGTTTGGTATACCAACCGTTGGCGGCGAAGTATTTTTTGATGAGTGTTATAATACCAACCCTTTGGTAAATGCCATGAGCGTAGGTATTGTAAAAGCTGGTGAAACAGCTTCCGCAACTTCTTACGGTGTAGGAAATCCGGTGTTTATTGTTGGTTCTGCCACAGGTAAAGATGGTATACATGGTGCGACTTTTGCAAGTACCGATATTACCGAAAATTCGGCAGACGATTTACCGGCAGTACAAGTTGGAGATCCTTTTCAGGAAAAATTATTATTGGAGGCTTCTTTAGAAGTGATAAAAACCGGTGCTGTTATTGGCATGCAGGATATGGGTGCTGCGGGTATTACTTGCTCTACATCTGAAATGAGTGCCAAAGGCGAACACGGCATGGATATTTGGTTACATAAGGTTCCAACTCGTCAGCAAGGCATGAAACCTTTCGAAATTTTACTGTCAGAGTCGCAAGAGCGCATGCTTATTGTGGTGGAGAAAGGCAAAGAAGCTGCGGTAAATAAAGTATTTGAAAAATGGGATCTTAATTGTGAGCAAATTGGCGTGGTTACCAAAGGCGGACGATTAAAATATTATATGTATGATGAGTTGGTAGCTGATGTTCCTGCCGAAACGCTCGTGCTTGGTGGCGGTGCACCTGTTTACAAAAGAGAATACAAAGAACCTGCTTATTATGCAGAATCTAAAAAGTTTAAAATTGAAGATGTAAAAGAGCCCGCCGATTATAAAGCAGTCATGACACATCTTATTTCTCATCCAAACATTGCATCAAAACGTTGGGTGTATAACCAGTACGATAGCATGGTGGGCACGGTTAATCAAAGCACCAATAACCCAAGCGATGCTGCCATTGTAAATATTAAAGAAACTGATAAAGCACTTGCGCTTTCGGTTGATTGTAACAGCAGATATGTAAATGCTGACCCTGAGATTGGTTGTGCTATTGCCGTAAGCGAAGCGGCTCGTAACATTGTTTGTAGTGGTGGCGAAGCAAGTGCAGTTACTAATTGTTTAAATTTTGGTAACCCTTACAACCCCGAAGTTTACTGGCAATTTGTGGGTGCTATTAAAGGTATGAGCGCTGCTTGTTTAAAATTTGAAACGCCTGTAACCGGTGGTAACGTAAGCTTTTATAACCAATCTTCTTTTGAAGGACCTGTTTTTCCAACACCTACCATTGGTATGTTAGGTTTATTGCAAGATAAATCTACACAAACATCCTTAAGTTTTAAAACCGAAGGTGATTGTATTTACATCATTGGCGAATGCAAAAATGATATTTCTTCCTCTGAATATCTTTACTCGTATCACAAGCAAAAAAACACCCCTGCACCTTATTTTAATTTAGATGAAGAGTTTGATATTCATCATGCGGTAAAAACTATTATCAAAAGTAAATTAATTGAAAGCGCACACGATTGTTCGGACGGTGGTTTATTTGTTTGCCTTGCAGAAAGTGCGTTTCAACACAATTTAGGTTTTGATATTTCATCCGATAAAAACATTCGTATGGATGCTTTCTTATTTGGCGAAGGACAAGGACGCGTGGTTGTTACCGTTAAAAAAGATAACGAAATTGCTTTGGTTGACGAATTAAAAAAACTGAATGTAAAATTCAGTAAACTTGGTTTTATTAAAGACAGCGAAGTTAAAATTGACGGGCAACCTTATGGCTCTATCAGCGAGTTTAAAGATTTGTATGATACCTCTATCGAAAAAATATTAGGGGCATAATAGATGCAAAAAAAGTCACAGATTTCATGGATGGGTAAACTTCTTCGGGCAATAGTGTTTGGTCATGTTGAGCCTGTCGAAACATTTGCATTGTCCGCTCACACCCTTCAACAATCTCAGGATTACATAAGCTCTTCAGATAAAAATTACTATTTTCCAAAGAAATCTATTATACAAATCTGTATATATCAGCGAAATCTGTGGCTTGCTATTTTTCTTTTTATTTGTGGAATTACCCAAGCTCAAACGGTTCATGATTTTTATTTATCAGCCTTAGCTAAAGACTCAGCTAAAAATTACACAGGTGCTTTAACCGATTTAGATAAAGCATTAACAGTATCTCAAAACAACGATTCGCTTCATATACTGCGTGCAAAAATAGAAGCCGAAAGCAATAATTTTAAAGAAGCCTATGCAGAGATTAATGAAGTTATAAAACATAACAGCAATTATTTTGAAGCCTATCTTTTGCGTGGAATTATCAAAGCAAAATCGGGTAATTTTGAAGGAGCCGTATATGATTTTACCAAGAGTATTAAATTAAATACTACAAGTGCAAAAGCCTATTACAACCGTGGTTTAGCACATGCCTATTTAGATGAATTAAAGTTATGTGATAAAGATTTTTCAAAAGCAATTGAACTGGATTCTACTTATACAAACGCGTGGTTTCAGCGCGGGTATTGGAGAGAGTTAAGCGGAAATTTACAGGGCTCTCAGGCCGACCTTACAAAGGCATCTAAGTTAAACCCAAATGATAAAGATGTTTTTCTTTCATTAGCCATTACAACCTATAAACTAAATCAAAAAGAACAAGCTTGTGTTTTATTAAATGAAGCCAAAGCAAAAGGCTCTTCTACCGCCGAAGAATTAATCAACGTAATGTGTAAATGAGATTAAGAAGTTTATACCTATTTATTTTTTCTATCGCTTGCTTATTGACAAGTGCGCAACAAAGTTTTACTATCTCTGTAAAAACTTACGAAACTTGTTTTTTTAATTCAGTAAAAATTAAGGTTGAAGGCCATTTTCCACCCTATAACTTGAGTTGGAGCAACGGCGCTACTTCTGATTCAGTTTCTAACTTAAGTGGCGGAGATTTTGTTGTTCACATTTCAGACAACGATACAACAACCAGAGATACGAGCGTTTCTTTTTCACTAATTTATCCTCCGTGCAGAGTAGGTTTTGCCAATCATTTTACACCC
Source organism: uncultured Bacteroidota bacterium (assembly GCA_903923915.1). Taxonomy (GTDB): domain Bacteria; phylum Bacteroidota; class Bacteroidia; order B-17B0; family Aurantibacillaceae; genus PALSA-968. Next base: position 4,528 of record CAIXZI010000022.1, on the reverse strand, counting down.
AATGGTGATGGTTATAACGATAGTTGGAGTATTTCTAATACGATATATTATCCTGATTTTTTATTAGAAATATTTGACAGATCGGGGCAATTAGTGCACACGCAAAAGCACGAATACACACCTTGGGAAGGCACTCAATTAGGTATTAAATTATCAGAAGCCACTTATTATTATATCTTTTTTTATGATGAGAAAATAAAATCTCGTTATGAAAAAGGCAATGTAACTATTATACGATAAGATGAAGAGTTTTAAAATTATAAATTATAAGTGGGTTCTTTATTTACTCATAACTTATAACTTATCATTTATAACTCATCGTAGTTTTGCCCAACAATTACCTACTTACACGCAATTTGTGTTTAACCAATATGGTTCAAACCCTGCTTATGCCGGCACTAACCTTGGTATGGAAGCCGTTGTGGGTAGAAGAATACAATGGGTTGGTTTTGCTAATGCACCTGTAAGCAGCTTTGGTAGCTTTACGTACGCTTGGAGAAAAAATTTTAATTATAAAGCTAAGCATGCTATTGGTATGTATGTTGAAGATGATCGCCCGGGTTTATTTTCTTCTAAAGCGGCTTACATATCTTACTCTATTCATTTTAAAATATTTACAGGCTTAAATATTGCTGCAGGTATATTTGCAGGCGTAAAACAAACAGGTATAGCTAATGCCTTGTACGATCAAAACGATCCTGCCTTAAATGATTTAAAATCAAATACTACCATAATTACTCTTTATCCGGATATAATACCGGGTATAAGGCTTTACAATAAAAAATTATATATCGACATAAGTGTTAGGCAATTATATAAAAACGAGTTGCAGCAAGGAAACAAACAAATTGGTAGTCCGCCTACTAAATTAGATGCTACCTATACCATTGTTGTAAAAAGAAAAATTCCCTTAGGCAATAATACCTGGATGCTAATACCAGCTGTTAAAGTACAGGCAACCTATAAATCTATTCCGTTAGCCGAAGCAAACCTAATGCTGTTTTATAACCGACGAGTTGGTGTTGGTGCATCTTTACGAGGCAACTCATTTGCATCTGCCATTTTTCAAGTAAAGTTCTTAAAAAACATAACAGCCGGTTTTGGCTATGATTATACCATAAGCAGACTTCACACGGCGGCTGCTAACTCTATAGAAGTAATGATGAGTTTTACGCCGGGTGGCGGCGATGATAAAGGTGCAACCTCAAGAAGAGTAGCTAACTGCCCTGATTTTAATTATTAATTAAGCAGCAGAACATTTTATCACAACCATTTTAGTTATGCGTTAAGGATTGTAGTGAAAAGCTTTTTGTAATCAAAAACTTGCAACGAAAAGCCTGCCGCTTGAAATGCGCAGCATCCTGCGAAACATAATAAAAATAAAAACGCTGAGCTAAATCAAGCGGAACGCCCTAAGCTGTAAGCAATTCTTTAAGATGCAGCATTTTAATGGCGGTAACAGCAGCCTCGTCTCCTTTGTTGCCATGCTTACCTCCTGCTCTATCAATGGCCTGCTGTTGGTTATCGGTAGTTAGTACACCAAAAATAAAAGGTTTATTATATTTCATGTTTAGATGAGTAATTCCATTAGCTACCGCATCGCAAATAAAATCAAAATGCCTGGTTTCCCCCTGTATAACACAACCCAAACAAATAATAGCATCTGCTTCGCAATGCTCTGCTATATATTGCGCACCTAAGGTTAACTCGAAGCTACCGGGCACGGTGTGTAAAAAAATATTTTTCCTATCGGCACCATGTTTTAGTAATGATTGCAAAGCGCCTTCTTTTAGGGCGTTGGTTACCTCACTATTCCACTCGGCATATACAATTGCAAATTTCATGTTTTTTGCTGAGGGTACTTCGCTTCCTTCTGTTTGCGATAAGTTCTTTAAATTACTGGCCATACTTTTATTTTTTATCTCTTTAAAGTTTAATCTCCTTCGATTTTATTTTTTTGCCGCAGGTTTCGCAGATTAGCACAGATTTTTTTATCTGCGTAATTCGTGTAATCTGTGGCTTTATTTTTCACAGATACCCAGCAGCTCCGCTGCGGAGGTAGTTTAGTTTACAACATCTCCTCTTAGTTTTCTAAAGCGTTTACGAGCTTCAACCGTATAAACACTTCCTGGGTACTTGGTTAAAAAATCCTGATATAAGGTTTTTGCTTTTTCAATATCTTTTAAGTTATATTGATAAATTTCTGCCATTTTAAACAGTGCATCATCCCCATAAATTTTATCGCCATACACATCTACCACACGCTGATAGGCTTCTAAGGCTTCTTTATATTTTGCTTCTTGGGTAAATACTTGTGCTTTTTTAAAATAAATATCATCTGCTAACGAGTTATTATCAAACAAAATATTGATAGAATCCATGCGCTGTATGCCTTCTGTATTTTTATGTTGAAGTAATAATAAATCAGCAGAAGCAAACATTTGCAAAGGAACTTCGTTGGTATCAATACCTATGGCATCAGAAATTACCAGCGATAAATCCATGGCATCGTTTGAAATTAATTTTGAGGTGGCTCCTTTAAGCGCATCTAACTGTGCTTTTGCCCATTTAAAATCTCCGGTATAAAAAGCAATTTTAGCATTTCTAAATTTGGCATCTTGCCCTATAGGCTCATATTTATAGGCTTTTTCAACTTGCGAGTAAGATAAAGAAGCCTCCCATACATTGCCGGTAATTAAGAGCAAATCGCCCAAATCTAATTTTAATTCGGCTGCAGATGCTTTATCTATACCCGGTATATTAATTACTTCATTTAGCATATCTATAGCCTCTTGCACTTTGTTTAAATAAAAGCCCTGCAAAACAGCCAATTTATGCACCACGCTAACACTAAGTTGGTTATACCCAAATTGCTTAATGGTGTTTTTTAATTTTTGTTCTACTTCCAGTAAATCAGTTTGCGTGTAATTTTTTTGCCGACTAATTTTTTCGAACTGCGCATTAGCAGATTCTATACAGGCCTGGGCATAATTAAAATTAGCAGGGCCTTTAGCAATAACGTAATCAAAACATTGTTGTGCAGTTTCATAATCTTCATTAAGCACACAAAGTTTTCCTAAATCCATTATTCTATACCCTTCCTCTTTCAGTCGTTTATCAAGCACTTTAGAATGTATAAAGGCACTTTCAAAATCTTTTTGCTGTATTAAAATGTAGACCAAAAAATCTGAATAAATTACTTTATCAGGATGTTGTTGTATTCTTTTTTGCAATTCTTGTTTTAGTACAGGGTTATTAAAGCCTCCTTTTTCATCGTCATAACCTAAACTATTTTGCAATTGCATTTGCACATTTTGCAAGTCGGTTTCTTTAAAACTAATAGCATCTAAGTATTCATTTATCATAGAACGTATATCGCCCTTAGCTTTGAATGCATCTGCCATTTCATAAAAAAACGGGTACACAGCTGCATTGTATCTTCTACCTTTTTTATAAGTTTCTATAGCATAATCAAATTCTTTAACGCCTAAAAAAGCTTTGCCCAAATCAAGGGTTTGAGAAATATCTTGCCCCAACTCTTTAATAGCTTTTGTATATTGTTCTTTTTCTTTCAGTAAGTTGCTGTCGGCCTTGTAAACCTGACCTAAATCAACGTAATAAAATAAATCTATTGGAAACCGTTTAAGCTGATGCTTCGCTATTTTTTCGGCCTTTTTTAAATTAGCAGTAGCTAATAAACATTTAAAATACGGTGTATAATACATTTCTGAATTTCTATCATACAGTTTTTCAAAATAAATAGAAGCCTTATCGTATTCTTTATTTTGTAGAAATTGAGTAGCTAATTGCTCGTCGGTATTTTTTTGGCAGAAAGCAGAAACACTAATAAATAAAAGTATAATAAGTTTCAGGTTTCTCACGATAAATAAAGTTAGTATTATTTAGTTTCGTTTTCCCAGGCACTTTGTGTAATTCTTTCTTCGTCTTTAAACCACATAATCTGTCCAAAGTTAAATACCTTTTTCTTGTACACCCAAGCCTCATCTCCTTTAACTAAAATGCGTATTATTTCAACAAACCCTTGGCCTGGTATGGTTTCTTCAGTAACACCTTGATTATATTTTAAGGTTAGAGGGTTAGGTTCTTTTTTAGTTGTTAAGGTATTAGCATCTGCGGCTAAATTTTTTTGTGCCAAGGCTAATTTAGCAGTAGCATCTTGGTCGTTTGCTTTATATGTTAATGCCTCTGAAAAAGCGGCAACAGCATCTTTATACTGTTTAAACTTCATATTATTATCTCCGCGTACCATAGCCGAACGATATTGCAAATCATTTCCGCCACCTAAGGTTCCTCTTATGGTAGCCTTAGCTTTTCCTTTATTCTCTTTATCAGCAGCTTCAGCGTCTGCCTTGTTTTTAGCAGCAAGTGCATCAGCATCTGCCTTAGCTTTAGCCGCAGCTTCTGCATCAGCTTTGGCTTTTGCTTCTAATTCTGCTTTCGACTTGTTTGCAGCTTCGGCATCGGCCTTTGCCTTGGCATCTGCAGCAGCTTTAGCAGCGGCTTCATC
>CAIXZI010000021.1 GCA_903923915.1 uncultured Bacteroidota bacterium | reverse complement strand
TTTCTTTCAGAAAAAACAATTGAAAATTATCGCTCAAAAATTTGCCAAAAATTAGAACTGCCTGCCCGAAATAATAGTTTATTACTTTGGGTAAGCGAAAACAAAGAACTGCTTTCGTCTATCAGCGAGTTTTAATTTACTTATTTAGTAAACGGGCTACATATTTACCAACAATATCAAACTCCAAATTTACTATTGTACCTTCTTTTATGTTTTTAAAGTTTGTATGTTCATGCGTATACGGAATTATACAAACCGAGAAGCTATCATCTTTAGAATTTACAACCGTTAAGCTAACACCGTTTATGGTTATACTCCCCTTCTCTACCGTAACATTTCCTTTTTTTGTATCATACTTAAAAGTAAACATCCAACTACCGTTTAACTCTTTTCTTTCAATACAAGTAGCCGTTTGATCTACATGCCCCTGCACTATATGCCCGTCAAATCTACCATTAGCAGGCATGCAACGTTCTAAGTTTACAACATCATTTATTTTTAGAGATGAAAGATTTGTTTTATCAAGCGTTTCTTTAATGGCGGTTACTTTGTAGATATTGTTTTTAATAGCTACTACAGTTAAACACACGCCGTTATGCGCAAGACTTTGATCAATTTTTAATTCGGTGGCAAAGGAACAAGAGCAATAAATATGCAGGTTATCTTGTTCTGTTTCTAACTTTTCTACTTTGCCTAAGGCTTCAATAATTCCTGTAAACATGCTGTAAATATAAATCTATTTGCTTTTTCTTTCATTAAAATATGTAATCAATACCGGAATGCTGGTTACAATAATTAAACCAATTACAATATAACCCAAATACTCTTTTGTTTGCGGAAATTTAGCCCCTAAAAAATAACCAATACCCGCTACAGAGCCTATCCAACAGAGTGCGCCAACAATATTATAAAGCATAAATTTTTTGAAATCAATTTTAATTACACCTGCCAATATGGGCGCAAAAGTCCTAATGATGGGTAAAAACCTACCAATAAACAAGGTTTTACCACCATGCTTTTCGTAAAAACTGCGGGTAGTTTCTAAATGCTTCTTTTTAAAGAAAAAACTATCGGCTCTTTTATATAGCCCCGCTCCTACCCTTTTGCCAAAATAATAGCCAAAAGTATTGCCAATAATGGCAGCTAAACTCATAAACAAAATAAGTTCGGTTATGTTTACTTTTAATAAAGATTGATTAGTGGCGCATAATAAGCCGCTTATAAAAACCAAACTATCTCCAGGTAGAAAAAAACCAATTAATAAGCCTGTTTCGGCAAAAATTACAAACAGCAATAAAGGAAGCCCCAGTTTTACAATAGATTCAGGGTTTGTAAGGTTTTTAAGAAACTCTAATACCTCGTTCATAGGCAGCTAAGGTATAAAGTTTAATCAGCAAACTATAGTCTTAACTTTTAATTTTAAAGTGATAATTTTTGTAAAATTATTTTTATTCTGCTACCGTTTTTACAACACTACCATCATCATAAAAAACAAACCTAACCCCTGAGTAGTTTTCTGCAACTTCTTGTCCGAGTAAATCTGTTATTCTATCAATTTTTTTAATTCTGTTTCTCCCTTCAACACTAATAATATTAAAGTTTTTTATAGCACCGTTAAAGTCTGTTTGTGCCAACTTATAGTAGGTTGTTTCCAAAAATGGCTCTGAATCATATGTAACATACGTTTGATTCATGTTGGAATTTCCATAACTATTTATATTACTTAGTAAATCCCAAGTAAGACCATCTT
>CAIXZI010000020.1 GCA_903923915.1 uncultured Bacteroidota bacterium | reverse complement strand
CAGCACGGCTATTAGGTTATTTACTTTGGTGAAGTTTTGCCCAAATGCTCCGGTTAAATAAAGCCCATCTTTTATTTTGTATTTAATTAAACCAACCGATTTGAATGTATTTGGTGCAGGCTCAGAAGTTTCTCTGCGTATATACTCGTAAGCAACTGATAGACGATTAAACTCTAATTCAGCTTTAGCGCCATAATCTAAAAAACCAACATTTACATATTTTCCATCAGTAGTTAAAGAATCGCTATTGTTAAAGTATCTGCCAATGGCATAAATATTAAAAAAGTTTTTGCCTGTATTATTTTTACCACTTATATCAAAACATAAATTAGCATTAAGCCAAACGCCGTATCTGTTTAATCTGTTGCTGCTGTAACTATTATTACTAAAAGCAAGATTTAAGGCTGATGCACCATCTATTGAAAAAATTGGTTTGTCTTTTAAATGCGCCTTGATAGAATCGCCATACTGACTGCCTTTTACTTTTGCTTCAATGGCATCTATATCACTAACGCTTGCTTTGATGTTACCTGTGTTGGATGCACTTTTTAAAGCGCCCACCCAATCTGAATTGGTTTTAAATAAAATATCTCGTGTTTTTTTCTTGTAAATTTTAAGCAGCGTTGTGCGTATGCCAAAGCTAACGTTATGCGCCGCAATTTGTCCGGGTACTGTATTAGGATTATTAATTAAAGCAAAGCTTACAGAAAACAAACCCAGAGATGAAAACGGCCTCATACCTCCGTTTTCTTTTACACCATAATATTTTAAAGCTGATAATTTAGGATGTGATACAAACCAAAAAGGAGTAAACTCAACCGCATAATTTTGTGGTATTCCACTATTTTGAGTGATTGCATTTACTATGCTAGCCGAAAACGCTTTTGTTGTTGACGGGCGCTCTATAGAAGAAGGACTAACATCTAACAAACTAAAGCCCGGAGCGTTGGTCATTTGCAAATCTTCCAGCTTTAAGGTGCTATCTGGTTTATCTTGTGCAATTATATTTAACGCAACAAAACAAATAAAAATAGTAGAATAGATTTTTTTCATACGATAGAAATTATTGCGTTACAAAATCAATTTGTTTTACAACCTCAGCCATTCTACCTGTTGAACTTACTGCGCAATCTTCCATATCATATCCAAAATTTTGAATGCCATCAAAACCTCCATCAAAAATATATTTAATGGTTACGTATGTTTTTATCAGGTTATGATCTGCTTTAATAGCTTCTATAATTTCATTAGGTAATGCACTAAAATCAACAACCGTTTTAATAATTAATTGTATGTTTTTTAAAACTGCTGCATTGCCTAAAGAAGTTTTAACTATAGTTCCATTACTTGTTTTGGTAGATTCAGCTTTTAATGTAGTTTGCCCTGCCTGATAAACCGAAGTATAACAAGTAGCTGCAGTACCCACGTTTACTTGAATATTAATGGTGTTGGCATCTATACCTACATTGTATTTACACTCCATAAGTTTTTTAATTTACTAAAATAGCAATTATTTCTTTTTATAGTAAATCTTAACTTGCAGGGAAGAATAAACAACGCTATCATTGTTATTCAAAACAAATACATGAAAAATTTAAATGCTTTAATGCAAAATATAATTGAACTAACTACAGTTATTGAAACGAAATATCCTGAGCTATATAAGTATTTAGATGAAACGCCACTTACTATTGGCAAACACCCCGAAAAAGAAATTGATACTACCGATTTAAAAAGTTACTTATCAACTTTAAAAAATCAATTAGAAGATTATATTAAAACACATGAAAAGAATGGGAGCCTAAAGTCCTAATTCTTCTTGGTCGATATACATACGCTGTAAACCTTCCATAAAATCATAACCTCTATCAGCAATGATAGTTTGTCCACGTATGCCATCCATCAAACCACTGGTCATCATGTAAGCCACTTTAGCAACTTCTTCTAATTCTATGTGAGTGCCCGGAATATCATATTTTGCAATAAATTCAACCCACTCGTTTCCAAGTGTAGATAATAAAGAATCTGTAATAACAGGACGCGTACGTAAAATATTAAAGATAACACCATCATCATAAAAATGATAGGTTAGGTATTTTACCAATACTTCGTTTAATGATTTGGTTGCTGCAGCAAAATCGTAGTTTTTATGAAAACGATCCGGGCCGTGAGAAGACAATGCCATTACATATTTTGGATATGCTCCAAAAACAGTTTTCATTTGGCGTGTGTATTCAATCATTGGCCAACAGCTGTACTCAATACTTTTCAGTAAATAAGCTTCGTTATAATCGTCCATGTTTTTTACCAAGGTAGTAAACGATACGTTAGAAATAAACACATCCAGTTTCCCAAAACGATTTTTAATTTCAGTCAATAACTCGGTAGTATCTTCGTTATTAATAACATCGGCTTGCTTTAAAAACGGAGCCGGCAAACCGCGATCTGTATATTCCTTTATAACATCTTCTTCTTCAATACTGCCCCAACCGTAGGTAATTACCACTTGATCGCCATGTTTGGCAAACATCAAGCCCATTTCTTTACCAATACCTTTTGTGCCGCCGGTTATTAAAACCACTCTTTTGTTATCTGACATAATTTTCTTGTATAGTTTTTAATATTTCTTCTTCGTTAAACGTTAATTCGTGCATCATGGTTTCGATGCTGTATGTTTCTTCAAACATTTTGCGGCGAGTCATGCTTTGGTATCTTTTCAATACTGATAAGGCTTTGCGAGGCTTTTCCGCCATAGATTCGGCTAGCTCAAGTGCTTTATCCATTACCTCAGCCTTTGGCAGGATATAATTAAAATTTGTTTTTCCTATTAAGGTTTTTCCCTGATAAAATTTGCCTGTGTATTGCATTTCTTGTGCAACTGCCGGACTCATGTAATGTTCCATCAACTTGGTAATGCCCATACCGGGAGTAAAACCCATGTTCATAAAAGAGCAACCATATCTACTTTCTTCAGCCAAAACAGCCACATCTGCACATAAACCAAGTGCTAAACCTCCGCCAATGGCGTGGCCTTCCATGGCTGATATTACAGGCACCGGTATATCCAATATCATTTTAGATAGTATAATATCTACCGGTTTAAGTTCTCTTTTGCAAAGTTTTACCAAGGTATCTAAATCAGCCCCCGAACAAAAAACTTCAGGTAACCCAGTCATTAACAATACTTTAAGGTCTTCATTGGCTTTTACTTCGTTTAGGCAGTTTATTAAATCCTCAATAAAATGAGGCGTTAAGCCATTTTTACTGGCAGCATCGCGCATTTGCATGGTTGCAATTCCATCTGAACTATATGAAAGCTGTACTAATTTGTTTTTGGCCATTTAACAAAACTGAGGCGCAAAAGTAGTAAATAATTAAATGTTTGGCAAAAACCAAGCATTTTATTGAAAATCATACTTTTAGTGTTAAAATTTAGTCCAAATGTTTTTTTATAGCTAAACATTGTGAAAATTGCTAAATTTGCCGCCTTATATTAAAAACATTTAATCATAAATTAACAATAAAATCCAAAATGGAACAACAAGAAATTTTAAACGTAATTGAGAAACATTTAAAAAAATCAGTGCCTGGTATTACAGAAGCAGTTAACGCAGATAAATCTTTTGTAGATTATGGTGCTAACAGCCTTGATATTGTTGAGATTGTATCTGGTTCTATGCGCGAATTAAAAATTAAAATTCCTCGCACTGAGTTATCAGACATCAAAAACATTCAAGGTCTTATCGACAAATTTGTAGCATTTGCTAAATAAATTATGAGCAATTCTTTTTTAGATTTTACTGGTAAGGTAGTTCTTATCACTGGCGGAACGCGTGGTATTGGGTTAGAATCTGGTTTTTCTTTCGGTAAAAGAGGTGCGCTTTGCGTGCTGACTTACAGTTGGGGTGACCACGATGAAAAAGCCATTTGTGCTTCTTTTGAAAAAATAGGTGCGCCAAAACCAATTTTTGTGCAGGCTGATGTATCAAACAATGATGATACAAAAGCTTTGTTAGAAACCTTAAAAAAACAAGGAATATCTAAAATAGATATCTTTATTAGTAACGTATCTGCGGCACAAGTAGTAAATAGTTTTGAAGACTATTCTTTAAAAGGATTAAAAAAGAGTATTTCCTACTCAACCTGGCCAATGGTATCTTATACCAAAGAAATTTTTGCAGCATTTGGTCATTATCCAAAATATATAATCGGTGTGTCTTCAACAGGCCCAACTGATTATTCTATTGGATATGATTACGTAGCCGCATCAAAAACGGTGATGGAAGTATTTGTAAAATACATTAACTATCGTTTGCGCAAGCACGATATTTGTATCAATGCAGTACGTTCTCGTGCTATTAAAACACAATCTTTAGAAAACACCTTTGGAAAAGATTTAGCAGCTTTTGCTAAGCAATTTGTACCTGATAATTATTGGATACAACCTGAAGAACTTTCTGAAGCTATTGTAGCTTTATGCTCGGGCTATTGCGATACCATTACCGGACAAATCATTACCGTTGATAAAGGAACCAGTTTCTTTGATAATTTGATGGAAATTTACACGCGTTCGCAAAAAAACAAACTTAAAACAGCTTAAAAATGGCAGCTAATACCTTAGATGAAAGCTTAGTTAAACACGTACAAGAAAATTTTGCTGATTATACGTATGATATGTTCATGATGAATATGTCGGCAGATTTAGAAGAAATGGAATTGTTTTCAGAATACGTTGACATCTTAAATGCTAAAAAGATGTACACGTTTGAAGCAGCTCGTTCTGGTACACAAGGACCTGAAACAGATTTAGCTCGTGCTAATGGCGAAACGGTTCACGTGGTTAATTTATCAAGCTACAATTACTTAGGTTTTAGTTATCATCCTGATGTTATTAAAGCAGCGCAAGATGCTGTTGCAAAATATGGTTTAGGTGCTTCAAGTTCTCCTGTTATCAGCGGAACATATTTAGTGCACAAACAATTGGAAGAAGCTTTGGTTAAATTCTTCGATCTTCCCGGTCGTGGAGTTTCTTTATTTACTGCGGGTTACAGCGTTAACTTAGGTGCTATTTCTGCATTCATTAAACCTGGTCATCAGGTTATTATGGATTCTGCTTCTCACATGTCTATCGTTGAAGGTGCAAAACTTTCGGGTGGAGAAATGACTTTCTTCCGTCATAACGATATGGAACATTTGGAAGAATTATTAAAAGAAAAATGTGATGATTTTACACGTGTTTTAATATGTGTAGAAGGTATTTATAGTGGCGATGGCGATTACGGAAATTTAAAAGATGTAGTTCGTTTAGCTAAAAAATATGGCGCATTTACTTTGGTAGATGAAGCTCACTCAGCTTTAGTTGCAGGTGAACATGGTAAAGGTGTTTGCGAACAACAAGGTGTTTTAGAAGATGTTGATTTATACGTAATGACTTTCAGCAAAGCCTTTGGCGGAGTTGGTGGTGCTGTTTACGCTAAAAAAGAAATTGTACAATACATGAACTGGTACGCAAGATGCCGCATGTTCTCTTGTGCATTAGATCCTGCTGTTACAGGTGGTATGACCAAGGTTATTGAATTAGCTAATGGTCCACTTGGTGCTGAAAGAAGAAAAAGATTAAAACATAACGCTACTTATTTTAGAGGTTTATTAAACGGAAAAGTAAAATTAAGCGAAGGTGATGCTTGGGTTGTTATTGTACATTTTGGTGCAGAACACAAAACCTTAGGTTTAAACGATTATTTACAACGAGAAGGCTTAGATACCAGTATCATCCAATTTCCTGCTGTGCCAAGAAATGAAGCACGCATACGCATGTTTGTAACATCAGAACATACCGAAGCACAATTAAAAAAGGCAGCCGATATTATTCTGTCTGCAGCAGCTAAATTTGATTTCTTACTAAAATAAAATATACGTTATGAGCAAAGTAGCATTAGTAACAGGTGGTTCATCAGGTTTGGGTTATGCCTTAGCCGAATTATTAGGCAAACAAAACTATTCTATTATTGTTGTTGCCCGTAACCAAGAAAAAATTAATGTTGCCGTTGCTAAATTAACTTCGCAGAGTATTATTGCTAAAGGTATTTCTTGCGATATTACAGATGAAGCAGCTTTACAACGCACGTATGATCAAGTAAAAGCAGAATATGGCCGAATTGATTATTTAGTTTTAAATGCAGGTGTTGTTACAACTAAACTACTTACTGAT
>CAIXZI010000019.1 GCA_903923915.1 uncultured Bacteroidota bacterium | reverse complement strand
GTGGAAGCAGCATTAATTCAATATGCGTGGCTGCTTCAAAACGTTGGCGCATTAAAATGATAGTAGGGTTTAAGTAAACTTGTTTGGTAAATCTAAATACTAAGCTACTGGCACCTTTTCTATCAGAAGCATTTGTAGCAGCTGTATCGCTCTGCGCTTTTATAGTAGAGTTAAACAGACAAACCAAAGTAAGTAAGATATATGTTTTTTTAAGAACCCTAAAAGGCATACTAATAAATAGTTTGATTTAATTGATAATTGCTTTTATTGGCATTAATCCAGCCTCTAACTTCGGTTAATAGTGCAGGATAGTCTTTGGTTTTTAATTCGCATGCTTCATCAATTTTTGCCGGAAAATTAATAATATAAGGTGCAACTTGCTCTATTAATCTATAAGCGCAAATCATGGGTCTAGTATCATCATTGTTAGCCGAAGTACAATCTTTCGTATCTCGCATAATGGCTTCCAACAAAAAATCAAAAACTATTTTATTACGTGTATAAACCAACTCGGGTACAATATCATAAACAAAATCATTATTTAAAACTTGTTGTTTACATTTTTGCACCATTCTATTTTGCAGGTTTTCATTTCCGGCACGTGCCATAGCCATTTTAATATCGCTTTTTATGGTGCTGTTTAAGGTTGGGTTATCTCGTAACAACTGACTTAAATTAGGCGCCACAACCGGGCCGCAAACAAAAGCAGCTAATCTTGCTAATTTACCTTTATTGTTTGAGGCTTCATTGACTGATTGCTGAATTTTAAAAATACTTGCCACAGGAAAATCTGTCGCATTAAAACGAATTAAATTTTTAATACAAGTAAAACTCACATCGGCATCGCTGCTTGTTAAAGTATTTACCATTTGTGCAATTATTTTTTGTTTAACGACTACGTTAGTGCTTTTTAAAGCTAATAAAGCAGCTGTGTTATAAGCCTCTAACCTTACATCTTTGGTTGTATCGGTATAATATTTTTCTAAAGCACTTAAAGCTTTTGAAGTGTTTTCAGGATTAAACAATATTTTCAAGTCAACATTCACCGTGCTTCTTGATCTTACTTGTTGCATGCGATCATTGACAACTTTTTCGGGAGATTGAGCAAACAACTCACCGCAAAACATTAAAAAAACTATAACAATTGAAAAAATTTTATTCATATACTATATTGGATAAGGCCACTAATTTAACTTAATAATTTTGTCTTTATGCCTAACTGTACCTTTACCGCTTTCTGCATTTAGTTGCATAAAATACATGCCGTTATTAATGCCAGTAAGCGATATGTTTTGGTTAATGCCCAAGGAGTTTGATTCATTTTGACTATACACTACCCTACCGGTTGTATCATAAATGGCAAAATAAATAGTTGCATAATCATTTAAAGCAATGGTAATATTTACATCATTAGTTGTTGGGTTTGGATAGAAAGAAAAATCTACCAACTCTAACTTATAAACCGGTGGCTTTGCAGGAGTTTCAACTTTTTTTAACGCTTCCACCGCCTTGATTAAGGTACTTGAGCAATATCCATTCCCTACGGTTAAACTTACATTATACGTTTGCGCTATAATATAAACATGTGCAGGGTTTGAATCAGTACTTGTAAAACCATCTCCAAAATTCCACAACCAGGTTGTAGGCGCAGGTTGAGTAACATCTACAAATTGCACAGCAATTCCAACGGTATCAATAGTTGATGCAATAAAATCTGCACTTAAACTTTGAGGTGATTCTATTATTTGAACGGTATCCTTAGTAGCGCAAGATCCATTACTAACACTTACCCAATAAACACCAGGCTGATTAACTGAAATTTGTTGCTGCGCTGATTGAAAACCGTTACTACTTCCCCAGTTATATATAGTGCCACTTGTGCCTGCATTTAAAGAAACATTAGAACTGTTACAAAGATATTGAAGGTTATTTCCTAAATTAACGGTTGGCGCATTTACTAAATTAATGTTGATATAATCAACTGCAGAGCATCCTCCATTTGAAACCGTTACTCCATAAGCACCTGAACTTCCAACACTAATAGTTTGGGTAGTTACGCCCGTAGACCAATTATAAACAGCACTTGGATTCTGGGCGTTTAGCACAAAAACCGTATTAGAACATATACTGGTATCATTTCCTAAAAAAACCGAAATAGGTGCATTGATAATTACATTAACTGTATCACTACTAACACAAGTATTTGATGGATTAGTTACCTGAACCCAATAACTTCCGCTTGCGTTAACAGTAATAGTTTCCGTATTATTACCTGCAGACCAAAAATAAGTATCTCCTATATTTTGAGCATCTAATAAATAAGATCCACACTTAGTTATATCTGGACCTAAACTAACAATTGGAGAGGTTAATAAATTTACATAAATAGTATCTGATGCTTTACAACCATTTGCAGCAGATACAGTAACTGCATAATGACCCGAATTATTTACAGCTAATGTTGAAGCTGTACTATTGTTATTCCACAAATAACTTAAGCCATTTGTAACGGGAGATAAAATTACAGGGTTACTTGTTTTGCACTGTGTTATATTAGCCCCTAAGCTTACAGTTGGCAAGGTATTTATACCCACAATAACGGTATCTTTTCCTGTGCAAGAATTTTGATCAGTAACAGTTACTATAAAAGTACCGGGTGCATTGGTTGTAATAGTTTGTGTGGTAGCACCTGTATTCCACAAGTAATTGCTTCCCGGGTAACCTGCGTTAAGTGTATAAAATCCACAAGCAATTGTATCTGGCCCCAACAAAAGCTTAACCTGAGTACCCAAATTAACCATAACATTGTCTGAACCCACGCAACCATTTAGATCTGTAACCGTAACTGTATATGGGCCGCTATTTGTAACGGTTAAACTTTGGGTTGTTACATTAACAGGCTGCCACAAATAATTATTTCCTGCTCCTGCATCTAAAGTATAAGTGGTGCCACAGGTTGAAATGGTGCCACCCAAAGCAGGATTTGGAATACTATTTACAACTGCAATTTTGTAAGCGGTGTCAGAACAATTTAAACTATCGGTAACAATTAAAGAAGTAGAAAAAGTTCCAGTAGAGAGATAACCATAATTAGGGTTATAAGTATTTGATGTAATTGTATTACCAAAATCCCAATTATAGGTTAATCCATTTCCAATACTATTAGAAATAAAATTAGATGGCTGTCCAAGACAAACAGGATTAACATTATATTGCGCAATTGGCTTTGCAGTTATATTGCTGCTTTTTTGAAAAACAGATACGCAACCAGAATCGCTTGTAGCACTTAGAGAAACTTGATACACGCCACTAACTGTATAATTTTGTGATGCATTTATGCTGTTAATTGAATTGCCATTACCAAAATTCCAAGTGTAAGATTGTATAGACCCGGTTGCTATTGAACTTGTGTTTGTAAAATAAGCTGTATTACCAAAACAAGTATTAGCAAGAGAAGTGAAACCCACCACCGGACTTGGATTTACATACACAGCATGCGTAATTGAATCTGTGCAACCAGACGAAAGCACTTTTAACTTTACATTATAAACTCCACTTGTTGCATATATTTTTTTAGGATTTATGATGGTAGAATATGTTCCATCAGCAAAATCCCATAAATAAATACATCCACCACTATTACAAACCGAATTATTTATAAAATTAATTGTATCAGCAGAACACGCATTATTATATGCAAATAAGGCTTGATTAGATGTTGCCACAACTATGCTTTTCTGAATAGAATCTTTGCAGCCTAGTCCATCTTTAACTAATAGACTAATAGTATAGGTTCCAGACGTTGAATATATTTTTGTAGGATTACTTGTAGTAGTTGTATCAGTTACACCTATGCCCAAATTCCATTTAGTATAAACAATAGCCCCATTATTATAATTGCTAATTGAAGTATTGGAATACTGCATAACACCTGAGGAACAGTTGTAATTATTGCTAAAATTTGCAGTCGGTAATGGAATAGCAACCACACTATGAGTTATAGAAGATGAGCAGCCATAATTAGATATCGCAATTAACGTTACATAATGAGTGCCAGCGTAAGTATATTTCTTTTTTATAATATTTGTATTGCTTGTAGTTAAAGAAGTGCTGTCGCCAAATTGCCATTGATAAGAAGTTATGCTTCCCGAAACAATTGATGATGTATTTTTTAATGAATCAGAGTACCCAAAACAAGCTGAATAACGAATAAAACTACTGATAGGAATTGGCGCTGTTGGAGCAATTATGACAGAGTCTTTTGTTATACACCCTCTAACATCTGTTAAGGTAACATCTACTTTTTGATAAACAGTATTTGTAGTCACGGTAATGGTTTGGGTAGTTGCACCCGTACTCCAATTCCACTTTAAACTTGTATTTGCTATAGATGTATTGTTTCCGGCATCTAAAACAGCAGAACCTCCAGCACAAAAATGCAGGGTATCTAATATTAAAGCACTTACCGGAGGGTTTGCACAGTCTATATCTGCTAAAGTAATTCTAAAATTAGTTTGACTAATACCGATAGTTGAGTTGGTAAAACTTACCGCAGTACCTGCCACCGTATGAATAGATAAAGAGTTGGTGGACGGTATTTGCACATAATCCATATCTCCAACCGGAGAAACAAATAATTTTAATTTATTTTTATTGATGCCAATCCCTGCATAATCAGAACTATCTACATAGATAATTTTCAAAGAATCGGTTAATGCAGAATTATTACTCTTTACGTTAAAATATTTTTTTATACTTCCATTGCCAGCGTAAAGTTGTTTCGTATGACCTCGCTCTACAGTAAGTGTTGTTGTGCTTGCAGGGCGCTTTACATCAAGCCCCATATTAGCTAAGTTAGTTGGCACGCCAATATCAAACTGTGTACTGGCATATACAAAGCCACTATCTCCATAAATATGATTTTGATTGTTTTCATTTTTTATCCAGGGATGATTCAATACAGTTGGAGAACCCAAAGGATATTGCATTAAAATATTTTTGCCATTTAAGTTGATGTTACCTGATATAAAATTAAGCGTATCAAAAATGCTGATACCTTGATTTAAAACAACTTCATTAGCCGATTTATTTATGATAACATCATATAACAATGGGGTTGAAGTGCCACTTATGGTTTGTGTATTTGATCCCGAAAAAACAATATTGCTATTAGGGCTGATATTAGTTGGTTTATCGCATTTAAACGAATAGTTATTTACTAAGTTGCCTGTTAATTGTATAGTGCCATTGCTTCTAAATCCAAAATTGGAGTTAGTTGCTAAATTTTGAAGATCTCCATTTACATATAAAAGGCTGCCTTCTTTAATTACAAAATCTGCGCCTGTATTAAAAAAACCATTTTGTGCCTTTAAAATTATAGGCAACAAACAAATTAAATGAATAAATAACAACTTAAATTTATGCATCTAGCTATGGTGTTTTCATTATAAAAACTAATACATAGTATGGTGGGCGGTTTTCGTGTGCGGCACCAGTTAACCCAGATGTAGTACCGTCTCCTGTATTACCTGAAATACTATGGCTATGACTTCCACCTTGATCCGTAAACACAAAATTACTTTGAGTTCCTGTAGTAAAAAAACCAGATCCACCAGCAGAACCTGCAAGATCGGTAGTATGACTTGCTCCGATAGAAACCTGCCCATTATCCGTTAAACTATTATTTACCGTATGTAGGTGCTGAGGAAGTTCCGCCTTTGTCAAAACATGGGTTTTCTCTCCCCCAGTACCTACAGGCAAAGCAGATCCGTTAACCGCACTATATTGAGAATCCCATATACCGTTACCGGGATCGGTGGTTCTATTATCAAATCCTACTATGAACCTACCTCTTAAATCAGGGGTACTATTGTTTCCATCACACAAAACCCAACCAGTTGGGATTGTAGTAACATTGCCGTACCACATAATAATAGAACCAGCGGGCAATAAACTATTTACTGGAAAACCAGGCACATTAAGCGTATTTGTAGTAACAATGCTACTAGTTGTTGTATTTGTTGTAACCGTATTACTATTAACATCTCCACTTGATTTTATATTACCAGCTACCTCTAATCTTTCCGAAGGAGAGGAAGTACCTATACCCACATTGGTTACTACAGTTGCATTAGTATATATAACATTAGTAGGGGTTGGAGTAGATGTAACATCAGTTTGCCAAGCATTAACCGCAAGCCATTTATTTAAAGTTGCTTCGAAATAATAAAAAAGTTTAATGTCCGTATCATAAACTAACAAACCATCCGCAGGTGATGCCATACCTGTTCGCAGTAGAGTGGATAATCTTGGTATAAGCAAACCTTTGCTACCTGATGAAGGCGAGGTTATCTCTAAAGCAGCAGATGCATCTGGGGTTTGGGTATTAATACCAATTTGCGCCTCACTTATTACAAAAAAAAGCATAAAAATTAAGGCAAGAAGGCTTCTAATATTAATCATAATAAAATTTTGAGGTTCAAATGTACTGTTTTAGTTAATGAAATTTAAAATCGCTGTAATTATTTTTTTAATCGGTAAGCTTTAGTTTATGTCATACGAATGATATAAATTTTTACTTTTAACACTTTTTTAGAATTATGAAAAAAACGTATTTATTTACTTTATTTACTCTTCTATCAGGCTTTTTGGTTTCGCAAAATGCGGTTATATTAAATCAATACCATTATAATTTATTTGCTATTAACCCGGCTTACGCAGGATTTAATAATCATGCTGAGGCAAATATGTATTACAAAAAATTATGGTCGGGCTTTACCGATTCGCCAGATATAACCCAAATTACGCTAACAGGGCCGTTTAGAAAAAATAAAATGGGCTTAGGTTTTAATGCTTCCTTAGAAAACGTGGGGATTTTTTCTCGAATAAACGCATCGTTCTCTTATAGTTACAAAATCAAGTTAACTGAAAAAAGTAACTTATCTTTTGGCTTGGCTTTAGGAATTAAACGTCAGCAAATAAATACTTCTAAAATTAACGCGCAAAGCCCCGAAGAGTTTACTCAATTACCAAGTCAACAAGCCTATACACTTCCAAATATTGATTTTGGTTTGGTTTACAGCATTAAAAACTGGCAAATATTTTTAGCAGCCAATCAATTATTATCAGGTTTATATCAATATCGCGATGCAAGTTATCAGTCAACTATTCGTTCACAAACCATCCCCTATTACTTGGGTGGATTTAAGTGGGTTAAAAAGTTTAACGATACTTGGGCTTACTCGCCTGTTTTTATTTTAAGAAGCACGCAAGGTTTACCTGTTCAAATTGATGTAAGCAATACGCTTACTTGGCGTAGTGCATTCTATTTAGGGGTTGGTTATCGACAATCATACAATTTATACGCCAACATAGGCTATCAATTTACAAATAGTATAAAAGTAGGATACTCTTATGAATATACCTTAAACAATCTAAATCCTTATACGCGAGGCGGGCATGAAGTTTGGTTATCTTTTGTATTGCAAGGAAAAGGTAATGGTTCCTCGAACAATAATTCAGAAAAGAAAAAAGACCTTACAGAGCTTTATGAAAAAACAGATAAAGATCAGCAACAGATTGAAGAAACAAACCGACGGGTTGATAGTTTGGATAAAAATTTAAACTTATTGAAACAACAATTAGAAAAATTAAAACAAAATGAAGTAAGTAAAGAAAATCTTGAAAAGATAATTGAATCGGTAAAGCAATCTAATTCTTCTGCAAATAAGTTTGATAATGGAGAAAAGAAAAATTCAACTTCAACAAACGAAAAAATTACTAATAGAAAAAGAAAACTTTATTCGTCTATCCATGAAAAAGAAGAGGCTGCTAATGTAACAGATAACCCCAATTCAAATTACTCTATTGTATTAGGCGTTTACCAAATTTTTAATTACGCCAAAGAATATCAAAAAATATTAAAGAGAGAATTTTTTATAAATACAAAACTTATACAATTAGATGACGACAAAAACAATTATAACTATGTGGTGATGGAAGTAGAGTTTAATAAAATAAGCGAAGCGTTAAATAAAATGGATGAGATGAGGGATTTTGTAACCAAGCAAAAAGTTAAAGTAACTAATGGGCAGCCATGGATATTAATTTCTACCAAATAATAGTATGAAAATTTTACAGAAAACTATTTTTATTTTAATTACCTTATTTGCTAAGCAAACATACTCACAAACGGTTGCAGGCGTGTTAGCTTCTTCAGCCACTGTTTGTGCTAATTCAAATGCAGGCACATTAAATCTTACCGGGTCAAGCGGCAATATTATTAGATGGGAATATTCTACAAGCGGAGGTTCTCCTTGGGCAACTATTTCAAATACGTCAACCAGTTTACCTTATTTAGATTTAGCGCAAAGCACTTATTTTAGAGCCGTAGTTCAGGCAACAGGTTATTTACCTGCAAACTCAAACAGTGTTTTAATTACCGTTAACAATAACTCTGTTGGAGGTGTTGTAGCTGTTAACTCTTATACAGAGTGTATTGGAAACTCAGTGTCTTTAAAATTAAGTAATTACTTGGGTACTATTTTAAATTGGAATTACTCTACCAATAACGGCGGTACATGGAACGTAATATCATCAAGCAACGATAGCATTACAAAACAATTCTCAAACATAAATACTACAACTTTATTTAATGCAACTATTAAAAACGGAGTTTGCTTGTCTACTATTTCAGATACGGTAAAAATTTATACAGCACCGCTTAGCGTGGGTGGCTCAGTTGCTCCAAATGCAACAGTTTGCGTTACATCAAATTCGGGTACGGTTACTGTTACAGGTTATACTGGAAGCATTATTAGGTGGGAATCTTCCTTAACAGGTAATGCCCCTTGGGAAAGTATTGCAAACACTACATCTCATTTAGTTTACACAAATCTTAATCAAACAACTTGGTATAGAGCGGTGATTAAAAGTGGCGATTGCGTTGAAGCCATTTCTTCTTCAGTTCAAATAGTGGTTAATCAACCAAGTGTTGGAGGCTTAATAACAGGTACACAAAATGTTTGCGCAAATAACAATACAGGTTCTTTGCAGTTAATAGGAAATATAGGTAACGTAACGCAATGGGAATCTTCTACAAATAATGGTTTTAGTTGGAATGTGTTAACAGTTAATACAAGCACGTTAAGTTTTTCTAATTTAAATCAATCTACTTTATATCGTGCATTAGTAGCTAATAATATTTGTAGTGCTGTTTATTCAAATTCATTCAATGTAAATGTTTATGCTTTGCCGGCGGTAAATTATACGGTTAATGCGGGTTGTGAAAACAAGAGCATATTATTTACTAATACATCTACCGGAAACAATCTTTATTATTGGGATTTTACAGATGGAGGAAATGCCTCAATTGAAAACCCAGCGCATAGTTTTTCTAATTCGGGAACGTATCAAGTTAAATTAGTAGCTACATCAAATAATGGTTGTGTCGATTCTATTAGGAAATCAGTTAGCGTAAACCCAAATCCGGTAAGTAATTATATAGCAGCAGATACAGCCTGCAATTTTAATACTATTAATTTTACAAATAGCTCTGTTATTTCGGCAGGAACAATAAGTTCCTATCAATGGAACTTTGGAGATGGAAGTACAACAATTAATATTGCTAATCCATCACATACATTTACAATATCAGGTAATTTTTCAGTTAGCTTATTGTCTATCTCAAATAATGGCTGCAGAGATTCTATTACCAAATCAATTCAAATTTATCCAAAGCCCACAGCTGCATTTACTACAAATAATGTTTGTAAAAGCAACGCCGCTGTTTTTAATAATGCTTCGACTATTTCAACAGGTGGTATAAGTAATACTTGGAGTTTTGGAGATGCTCAATCATCAACGCTTTCTTCGCCCAGTCATTTATATACAAATGCAGGGACTTATAATATTATGCTTATCGCAACAAGTAATCATAATTGTAAAGACACAGCATATAAAAGTATAACAGTAAACGAGAAGCCCTCCATTAGTTTTTACGCCAGTAACGCTTGTTTAACAAAAGTAATTGCATTTACAGAAACTATTACACCAACAGTTACAAATTATACTCTAAGTTGGGATATGGGTAATGGGAATTCTATTTCTGGCTCTCAACCAACCTATACATATAGTGCTCCTGGCACTTACTTCGTTGATATTAGTTTAACAACAGATTCTAATTGCATTTCTCATTTTACAAAATATGTTACTGTATATGCTTTGCCAAATATTGCATTCAGTTTTAATAATGTGTGTAGTGTAGATTCTATTTACTTTAGTAATACAAGTTCTGTATCATCAGGCACTTTAAATTATGCTTGGGATTTTGGAAATACCTTACAATCTAATCTTACTCAGCCAATAATAAAATACAATTTGCCTGGAAATTATTTGATAAAATTAGTTGCTACTACAAACAATGCTTGTAAAGACTCACTCACTAAATCCATAACTATTTATGACTCGCCAGTTGTTAATTTCTCTTTTTCAAATGTGTGTGATGGGTTTCCTGTTCAATTCACAAATAATGCTGTTGTAAATTCAGGAAGCATTGCTTCTTCTAATTGGGATTTTGGCGACAATACAAATTCCAGTCTTACTAATCCGGTAAAACAATATTTAAATAACGGCACATATACAGTTACTCTTACAGTTACATCTTCTAATAGTTGTATGAATAGCCTTAGTCAAACTGTAAATGTATATGAAGGTCCAACAGCTAATTTTACTTTTATAGATGAGTGTTTAAATATTTCCATTCCGTTTACAAATACAAGTTTTATTAATTCGGGGGTATTCAATTCTACTTGGGATTTTGGCGATACAACTTCTTCTACTGTTAATTCACCTACTCATTTATATCAGCATGCAGTTTCCAATCAAGTTAAACTAACAGTTACATCAACAAACGGATGTACAGATTCTATTGCGAAATATATTCAAACATATCCTATACCGCATGTTAACGCAGGGTTAGATACTGCAATTACAAAAGGTTTTGGCGTACAACTACATGTAAGCGGCGCAAATACTTACGCATGGTATCCAACTTCCGGATTAAATAACCCTACCATTAGTAATCCATTTGTAAATCCTGATGTTACCACAACATATATTGTTGAAGGAACAGATTTAAACGGCTGCAAAAACTCTGATACATTAACTATAAAAGTTGAAGATGATTTTTTAGTTATTCCATACAATATAATTACGCCTGATGGAAATGGGAAAAACGATTTATGGGTAATTAAAAACATAGAATCTTATCCAAACAATCATGTAGTAATATTAGATGAGTGGGGCATGAAAGTATTTGAGAAGAACTCATATCAAAACGATTGGAGTGGTAAAAATTTAACCGGAGAAATATTACCAGATGGCACCTACTTTTATATTTTAACTTTTACTGATTCTAAAAAATCATACAAAGGCTTTATTACTTTGTTAAGAAATAAATAGTTGCTGTGATTCGAAAAGAAAATACACCTCGATACTTATTAAGTTTATTTCTGTTTTTAACAGGGCTGAATTTATTTTCTCAAGATATAGAGAAGTCGTTACAAGACGCTAAAAATATTATACATGAAGATCCGATAAAAATGACGGGATCAATTAATGCAAGCACTGTGTTTTATGAAGCATTTGGAATACCTCCTCGTAGAGATCCTTTTTATTGGGTACTAAATGCCAACCTTACGTTTGTATTATTTAATAAAGTATCTGTGCCATTTAGTGCCACATTTACACAGCAAGATAAAAATTTCACAAATGGTTTAGATAAATTTAGTCAACCTTTTAATCAGTTTGGTATTAGTCCTAAATATAAATGGCTTACGGTTCATGCCGGTTATCGCACCATGAATTTTTCTGACTATACTTATTCAGGAACTATGTTTTTAGGAGGAGGTGTAGAAATTAATCCTGAAAAATCTCTCGTTTCCGGAAGCGCATTTTTTGGTCGTTTAGTTAAAGCTGTGCCAGTAGGCGGTGTTAGTGGAGTTGTAGTTAGTGTGCCTGCTTATGAGCGCTGGGGTGGTGGTGGTAAAGTTAAGTTAGGCACCAATGACAATTTTGGCGAATTAATACTCTTTAGAGCAAAAGATAGTAAAACATCTATTCCGTTTGATACAAGTTTAAAAGTTCTGCCAGCCGAAAATCAGGTGATTGGAATTACTACCAAGCAAAAAATAAATAATTATGTTAATGCAGAAGGTAGTTTTTCCTATAGTATGTACACTACAAATTTATATGAAGACGTTGCAAAAATAGAACGCTTTACTTATATAAATAAAATATATTCGCCACGTCCGTCAAGTCAGTTTAATAAAGCGATGGTGTTTGCCATAAATTTTACACCCGAAAAATTTAAGTTTGGATTTAAGTATAAAAGAATAGATCCGGACTATAAAACAATGGGTGCTATATTTTTAACGAATGATATTGAAGAGTATTCTGCCAACACAAATTTTTCGTTGTATAAAAATAAAATCAACTTATCAACCAGCGCAGGGTTTCAACAAAACAACTTAGATAAAATACAAACATTTACATCTAAAAGAATTATCGGATCAGTAAACGGCACATATAACATCACCCCCACATTTAACATTAATGTAAACTACTCAAACTTCAGCTCTAACACCATACCTATAAGAAACGTTTTTAATGATTCTATAAAATTGGTTCAATTAACACAGTCTGGCTCTTTCAATGCAAATTATGCATTTGGTAAAGAAAAAATAAAACACACTTTTAACTTTAGTTCAACTTATCAAGAATCGGGCGGTAACAAACAAGCTACGACAAAATTTGGAAACGGAAATTTGAGTTATTGTTTGATGTTAGTAAAAATTCAGTTAAACGTTAACGCAGGTATATTATATAACCAAACTATTAATGCCGCAAATACAAACCAAGCCGTTGGACCAACAGTGGGGCTTCAAAAAAGTTTTTTAAATAGAACATTAAGATGTAGTATAAATTCATCTTATCAGATAGCTCAATTAAATCAAAAAACAATTAATAAAAATCTTATTGGCAATTTATCCATTAATTATGCCATTAATAAAACAAATAGCTTTAAACTTGATGCAAATTATTTGCAAAAACAGGCAGAAGTTGTGGGAGCTCAAAATTTTAGCGAATACCGAATAACCATTGGGTATTTGTGTAATTTTTCTGCATCATCAAAAAAGATTTTTAAAAAAGAATAAAAGATGGGCTACTCAAATAATATAATTAGATTTTTCTGTCTTTTATTTTTTGCATTTACTTCTGTCACAACAAAAGCTCAAAACGATTTTGTTTTAGCAAAGGTTTCAAATAAAAACAATCAGATTTTACGAGTAAAGTGGTATTCTAAAAGTTTAGTTTATCCAAACGGTGTAAACATATATCGTCAGCAAGAAGGAAATAGCGAATGGCAAAAGATTAATAGCACACCTATAAAAAAAGGAGATTATAAAATTTCTTCGATAGATTTATCTAATGATAAAGAACTACTTGAGTTTATCGACTTAGCCAATAATATGTCGAATTTTAAAGGCATTCCCTTATTAGCTATTTATATTAAAAGTTTTAAAAGCGAAGCTTTTTCAAAATATTTGGGTATTCAGTTTGATGATAATACTACAACATT
>CAIXZI010000018.1 GCA_903923915.1 uncultured Bacteroidota bacterium | reverse complement strand
TAAAACAACTTTTTTTAATTTACTATGTGGATATGAAAAGGTAACTGAAGGAAAAATAACCTATAACAATCAACCTACTATTAAAGATAAAATAGGATTTCTGGAAACCGAAAATTATTTTTATCCTAAACTTACCGCCCGCGATTTTATAAATGTATTTACACAAACAAACACTTCTTTTAATCAAGATAAATTAGTGGAAATTTTTAATTTACCGCTAGATGAATTAATTCAAAATTATTCTACCGGAATGAAAAAGAAACTAATGTTGATTAGTTACATAAAGCAAGATAAACAAGTATATGTATTAGATGAACCCTTTAACGGCCTTGATTTAGAAGCCAACAAAACACTCGAAATAATTATAGATTTGTTAAAGCAAAAGGGTAAAACCATTTTTATTTCATCGCATATAATTGATCCTTTACTTAATATTTGTGATAAAATTTACTACTTGAGCAACAAAAAATTTACAAAAACATACCAAAAAAACGAGTTTAACTTATTAGAAGAAGAAGTTTTTGGTAAACTAAAAAGTAAATTAAAAACTGATATTGATTTGGCGTTATAAGCTAAATGATGCTCATCTATTTTTTTTTAGACCCGAAGTATAAATACAGTATATAGTTTAAATGCCAAGGCTTGTATTTTATATTTTGAGAAAATAGAATTTTGTTTATTTTTATAAAAAATAAAAATTATTTTATTATGAAAAAAAGTTTACTTGTCTGTTCCTTCATTTTATTGTCAGTAATTAAAGCTTTCTCATCTGGTCCTATTATTTATGTAAGCGCAAGTGCCGGTGGAGCAAACAATGGTACATCGTGGAGTGATGCTTATACCGATTTACAAACTGCCCTTGGCAATACTTCAACCGGTGAGATATGGGTAGCAGCAGGTATTTACTATCCTTCAGCTACATCAGGCACTTCTTATTCTTTTCATATGAAAAGCGGTGTTGCTTTATATGGTGGGTTTAATGGTAGTGAGTCAATTAGAAATCAACGCAATTTGATAACTAATATTAGTACCTTAAGTGGCGACCTTGACCTTTCAGGTAATTTTTCGGGTGGAGATTCTTATCACGTAGTATCATTTGATAATGCTGATAACACCTGTGTACTGGATGGTTTTACGGTAACAGGGGGTAATAGTAGTGGTGCAGGTAGCATTTTTGATTTAGTTGGGGCTGCTATTTCTGTTGCGCCTAACGGCGGAGGCACCTATAGCCCGCAAATAGCAAACTGTATAATAACTGGCAACAATGCCGGAGAAGGTGCTATAGGAACACTTAACTGGAACAATACCGGAACAACTGCAGCACCTAAATTTTATAATTGTAAGGTATATAATAATTCCGGCGGAGCTTCTTATACACAGTGTCAAGGTAGTGGCGCATATAGTGCTCCGTATTATGAAAATTGTTTGTTTTATAATAATACTGCCGGTGGGATTGGAGGGCTTGCGGCATCGGCTGAACATGCCAACGGAGGCCGCACGGATGCTGCTTATGTAAACTGTACTTTATACAACAACGGCTCTAATGCAATTTATTACAGAACGTATGGCGGAGCAGGTTCGTTTACTATGAACAATTGCATTATGTATGGAGAAAGCGTTGGAACCGACTCCTATATTTCAGCTAACAATTGTGTTATTAATAGTGCGTATGCAGGTAATTTTAGCGGTTCGGGCTTAATTACTTCCGATCCATTATTTAACGATGCTGTTAATAATAACTTTTATCTTTCATGTTCTTCACCCTGCATAAACCAAGGTAATAATTCATATGCTACGCAAATTAATGATTTAGATGGAACCTCCCGTATTTTAGGAACTGCTATAGATATGGGTGCTTACGAAACTAATTACAACCCACCCAATGTAACAGCAAATACAAATAGCATTACTATTTGTGCAGGAACCTATATTACTTTATATGGTTCGGGGGCTGGTACCTATGTTTGGGATAATGGCATAACAGATAATGTACCTTTTTCTCCAACAGCAACTACCTTATACAATGTAACCGGTACAGATGCAAATGGTTGTACAGGCACGGCTCAAATAACCGTTACGGTTAATCCGTTACCCGTTGTTTATGCTAATACAAGCGCATCAGTTGTATGCGGAGGTACTTCTATAACGTTAACCGGAGTGGTGCATATAATTATTTGTGGGATAATGGCGTAACAGATGGCCTATCTTTTGTACCAACAATAACCACTACCTATAATATAACCGGCACTGATGTAAATGGCTGTAGCAATACGGCACAAATTACCATTACGGTAAACAATACCCCTGTTATAATGCCAAGCGCAACATATACAACAGTTTGTCAGGGCCAAACAGATACATTACATGCAAATGCATCAGGTGGAACTACGCCATATACCTATACCTGGACCGACGTACAAACTGCTACAACATATACAGATTCTGTATTGGTTATTATTCCTACAACTGCCCCCTACTCTACTTATAGTTTAAGTGTTACCGATATGAATGGCTGTGCATCATACACATCTAATTCAATTAATGTAAACCTGGCCGATTCTCTTTCCGGGTTAATTACTGAGCCTAATACCAGTTTGGTAACTAAGGGTAATGTTTATCTTTTTAAACAAAAAACAAATCACGTAGGTTTGTCTGATTCGGTCGTTACAGCGCCTATAAACGCTGATGGTAGCTATTATTTTCCGGGATTATATTATGGAGATTACTATCTAAAAGTAATTGCAGATTCTCTTACCTATCCAAACGCGGTAGGCACTTATTACAGCAATAAGATGAATGCCTATCAATGGGATTCTGCCATCGTTATACAACAACACAACTGTTCTGCCTCAAACAATAATAATAAAAATGTTACCATTATTGAAACAGCAGTAGTAACAGGCCCCGGCACAATTAAAGGTCAGGTTACAGAAGGTGTTGGGTTTGGATTACGTTATAATCATAATCATCCAAATACACCCATGGGTGCGCCGTTAAAAGGTATTGATGTTAAACTGGGCAGAAATCCGGGTGGTGGTTGTGCTGCAAGAACAACTACAAATAATAACGGACAATATGCGTTTACTAATGTGCCCGTTGGCAGCTATAAAATTTATGTAGATATACCTAATTACGGGATGGATAGTGTACGTGCTATTGTGTTAACTCCGGTTGATACATCAAGCACACACAACGATTATTTTGTAGATTCTACCATGGTGCGTGTTGTACCGCAATATACTACTTCAATAACAGCCAGTATTTGTGCAGGAGATAGTATTATGCTTGGCGGACATTATCAACATGCAACAGGGGTATATAAAGATAGTTTGCACACTACCGTTAACCAGTACGATAGCCTTATTGTTACTTCATTAAACGTTATTAGTTTGCCTGCACTTTCTGTAACGGCAAATAACAATACCATTTGTATGGGCGATCATGTTATACTTACTGCCTCTGGTGCTGCCTCATACACATGGAATACAACGGCTACTACATATAGTATAACAGATAGTCCGGTTAACACAAGCACCTATACCGTTAGCGGAATTTTAAATGGTTGTTCTTCCATACAAACTATTACAATTACCGTTAATTTGTTGCCTATTGTTGTAGCTAATACTACAGATACCTTAGTATGCGCAGGAAATTTAGTTACACTAAATGGTAGCGGAGCACTTAGTTATACCTGGAGTAATGGTGTTACCAACGCAATACCTTTTATGCCCAATAATACCAATACCTATACGGTAACCGGAACAGATGCAAACTCCTGCACAAATACGGATACAATAACAGTAAGTGTTAATGCATGTACAGGTATAAAATCTATATCTTCTCCGGTATCCATCAATATGTATCCTAATCCGGCAGCAGGCCAATTATATATTGAAACCAATGAAAATGCCCATGTAAAATTATATGACGTTATTGGTAAAACAGTTTTAGAAACCCACATAATTAGCGGAAACAACCTGATAAATATAGGTGCTCTTGAAAGCGGAACTTATACGGTAGCTTGCAAGTTAACTAATACGCAGATTTTATTTAGGTTAATCATCGCTAAATAAGATAGATTAAAGGAGATTGATATAATTGTGTTTAGTTCTACAATAAGCTAAATTTATACTGTTTTTAAATAAATTAAACTTAGCTTGCAAACAAGTAAATTTTATTAAGTAACGGAGAAAGCCGAAAAGCCGTAGAATAAATGTGTAGGTAGCCTATAAAACTATCTATGGATATATTAAAATCATTAAGCAACCAATCACAGTATTCGCTAAAAAAACTACAATGGATTCTTGGAGCCTGGGTGCTTGCAAGCGCTGTAGAAGGTAAACCTAAAATATCGGCCAAAGATGGCGATTTAGCAGAAGAAGATTACGATAAAGCATCGCTTTACTCTCTTCTTTATTCGCTTTACAGTTCTATGGGTGATGTTGAGAATGAATTTGGCGTTAAGTATGAATTTACCTTTAATACCTGGGGCTATGCTTGGCCTGCCACGTGGCCTTCTTCGGGCATTAAAGCAGATGATCCGCAGCGATTTGGAAAAAACGCCTACACAGGTCATTTTCATTGGCCAGTAATTAAAGATTTTATCGCTCAAAAAGGCGGAAAAGTACATTTAGTTGAAATGGGGTGCGGCACCGGTGCAGGAGCGCATCATATTTGCAAAAACGTTTTGCCAAATTGTACCTACGAGGCAGTAGATATGCAAAAAACCGCCATCGAAACTTGCCAGCGTAAATATGTGCCCGAACTAAACGGACGCTTAGTGGCAACGCATGCTAATGCTACCAATTTAAGTGTAAAAGATAGTTCTGCCGACATTGTTGTTATTAACGAAACGCACGTTACCGAAATGGTTGGCGTAGTTACACCAGAGGATGAAAAGTTTTTTGAAACAGCTTACCGCATTTTAAAACCGGGTGGCTATTTGGTTTGGGCAAATGCAATACCTACCGGTACCTGGGAGCCTTGTTTTAATTATTTGAAAAAAATTGGGATGAACATGTTAGAGGTAGAAGATGTTACTGACCTTGCTATTCAGGCTAGAGATGAAGATGCCCCACGTGCAGACAAGTATGTGGAAGATTGCTTAAACAGATTTGTTGCATTTAAAATTCCGGTGCTTGGTGCACGAAGAAGAGAACAAGCCAAAGAAGGACTTAGGAATTTCTTTCGTAGCCCAGGTACCAGACTTTATAATAACATGAAAGATCGCTCTGATACCTATAAAGTGGTGCTCATGCAAAAAGCATTGTAGTTATATTTTACATTACGCTTTATTTTTATAGAATCCTACCCTAAGCGGTAGGATTTTTTTTGTACCATTAGTAGGCCTTGTTTTTCTAAATAGTAAAAACAAAAACTCCCATCTATTCAGTAAAAATAAATAAGCTATTCTAGGTATATTTGTTTCCTTACTTTTTGTTATCAAATTACATAAGCGATGGAAGTTTACCACTATATAGATATACATACGCATAAACAAACTTCTCATTCTGTTAACATTTTAAATTGTTTAAATAATTTTGGTCAATTGCCAACAAACGGTTTTTATTCTGTTGGCATACACCCTTGGTACATACATACTGAAACCGAAGAACAATTTATGGAGCTTACCGAAGTAAGTAAACAAGTCAAGGTTGTTGCTATTGGCGAGTGCGGTTTAGATAAACTATGTAATACTGATTTTACTTTACAACAAACTTATTTTACAAAACAAATACAGTTAGCCAATGCCCTGCGCAAGCCCCTCATTATACATTGTGTAAGGGCATTTAATGAAGTTGTACAAGTGTTAGAAGAGCAAAAAGTAAACGTTCCGGTTGTTTTTCATGGTTTTAATAAAAGCTATAAGATGGCTCAAGCCTTAATTGCCAAAGGTTATTATCTTTCATTTGGTAAACAGTTGCTAACTACTTCTGTAGCAGAAACTTTTAAATTCCTTCCTTTAGAGCAAGTATTTTTAGAAACCGATGATAGCGAGATAGAGATTGAAGCGTTATACAAAGCAGAGGCAGCAAAGGTTAAGGGGCTTACTTCACTCGAGCTTAACTATCCCGAGCATTTCGTAAAGAATTCAGTTGATGAGGTAAAGGCAGCGCTTGCTGCAACGCATCTCAATGTAAAAGCTATCCAACTTCGTTGGCCTGCACCAAAATTTTCAAATGGTGGGTTTGCAAATACAGATGAATCGATCCGTCGCGCAGCTATTGATACAGTCAAAGAAGCAAGCAAGGTCGCGCGTGATTTTGGCGTCGATCACGTACTTCTCTGGCCCGCTCACGATGGATATGAGTACCCACTTCAAATGGACTATGTAAAAAGCTGGAATGCTTTTCGTGACGCACTAATAGAACTTGCAGATGAAAATCCAGATATTCGTTACTCCATCGAATTCAAACCGGCAGAACCTCGTGGGCGCACACTGCTCAATACAACAGGAGCCGTGCTCAAGATGCTTTCTGATGTAGATCGTAAGAATGTCGGCGTTACTCTGGACTTCGGGCATCTATTGATGGCTGGTGAAAATCCTGCACAATCTGCCGCGATGTGTCTTAAAGATGGCAAAATGTTTGGTTTGCAACTCAACGATTCTCATGGCGCAGCCGATGACGGACTACTAGTCGGCTCGATTCATCTCTCTGAAACAATTGAGCTTGCGTACTACCTCGTTCGTGAAAAATACGAAGGTACTTTTTACTTTGACACAGATCCAGTGCGCGAAAACCCTGTTCGTGAGTGCGAGATGAATATCGAGCGTATGAAGCATGTTCTAGCCAAGGCAGAAAAGCTTGCAAAGTTCACTCCAACTGGAGATGCTTTGGCATCGTCACAGTTGCTCTGGGAGGCAAGTGTTGGATCCTAAGATTGACCCTCG
>CAIXZI010000017.1 GCA_903923915.1 uncultured Bacteroidota bacterium | reverse complement strand
TTAACGTCGTAACTTAATCCGCAGCTGAAGCCTTTAATATCTACCCGGCTGCTAACAATTACAGCATCTAATAAACCGCGATATTGTGCACCAATATGAAAAGCAGTGGTGCTGGTTCTTGCATCGGTGCCTAAAACAGTTTTAAAATTACAGCCTAAATCAAATTCCTGAGTTGGACCTTGCACCAATAAAAGGTAGTTGGGCATAATTGAAAATCTGTTACCGATAGGAAATGAAAGTCCACCATGCAATGTTTCTTTCATATACAATTTTTGACCGGCGCCTACATCCTGTCCGCTGGGTTGAAAAGAAACCGTGGGTTCATTAACATGGTCTAAACTAAAGCCGGTGTAAAAATTAATACCACTTCTAAAAACGGCATTATAAAGAACTCCTAAACCTGCATCGCCATAAATTATGCCTGTTTTACCAAACGTTTCTCTTTGCCCGCTTGGATTAAAGGTTCCGGTAGAAAAATCGTATTGCGAATCGAATGTAGCCAGCGAAGGATTGATACTGCTATAATAAAATGAGCCCTGTAAACCTGCAGAAAGCTGCTGGGTACCCTGCCTGTTTAACATAAAATGATAAGCAAAGGATAAACTTGCGCGATTAGTGCTCAAGTTAATAGCACCAGATTGGTCGGAATAAAATGAAAGGCCTATACCGGCGAAGCTTTGGTATTTGGTTATTTTACCAATTGCCATATCTGCCCCCAAGGCAATGGTACGGTAAGGTGTGCCACCTTGTAGCGAAAGCCACTGCATACGATAATCTAAATAAACGCGGTAGTCGCCCTCGCTTAAACCGGTAAGAGATGGATTTAATAATAAAGGAGCAGCATTATATTGCGAAAAATGCACGTCCTGGGCGCGCAGCCCAGCCATGCAAATTAAGGTGCTAAAAACCATAAAAACACTGCGTAAAAAAATTTTCATACTCCTATCTCTAGCTATACTTTGCTACCGGTTAAGGTGACTGCAATTTTGTTTAATACTTCAAACACAAGGTACATATACGCAAAAAACACAATTAAGTTTCCCATTGAAACCTCAAGTTTGATATAGTTTTCCCATCGGCTTTTGAATCAATTTGCCAGCTAATTACCCTAACCAGCCAAAATCCGCCCAAATTGTTGATTTTGATAGTATTTATACCCCTTAATACCAGACGCTATTTAACAGATAAGCGTTGGATAAAATTCATCTAAACAACATCATTATTTCGAACCTTGCAAAAGGCAATTAACAATAAGGTGTTAACATATCAAAATCCTATAGCAAACCTTACCAGTTAATACCTGTTATCTTCGATTATATGAATTTTGGCATTACTAATTTAAGCATCATTCCGTTAAGAAACCAGCCTTCGCATAAAAGTGAACAGGTTTCGCAACTACTTTTTGGCGAAACATACGAAATTAAGCAGCAGCAAGATGGCTGGCTTTTTGTAAAATGCACCTATGATAACTACGAAGGCTGGATAGATGAAATACAACATTGCCCTATAACCGAAAAAGATTTTGTAAATATTACAAACAACCAACCCGGCCTGGCGCTTGAATTGGTTTACAACGTAACCTCAAGCGCAATTTCAATACCTATAGTAGCCGGTAGCAGCCTGCCATTTTTTG
>CAIXZI010000016.1 GCA_903923915.1 uncultured Bacteroidota bacterium | reverse complement strand
GCAATAACGGCAACCGGTTGATGTGTAATATACTCGTCCATCACGTGCTACTTTTTGAGTGTATTTTTTACCTGAATCTGTAAAAATAAAACGCTTGGTAATACGTGTGATTTGACCGTCAAAATAACGATCTCCACCGATTCCGTAACTGACTTCGTCGCCCACTTTGTATGTTATTTGTGTCATTTTCTGCTCCTTTTTATTAACTATACATATATTATACCCGAAATGCCATTCGGGGTCAACCGTTTTACATGCTCCAATAACTTTCGCTTGAAGGACTGCAAAAATGCGGGGTATTTGCCGATTCTGTAAAGGGTTTTCCAGTCATTAAGTTAGTGCGTACTACGGTTTTTTCAATTGTGTCTAAAAACAACAAATAATCAGCGATAGCATATTCGCTGGTATTATAGCCCATTTTGGCCATGCGATTTAGATGTCCTTTTGCAGCACCAGAACTTTTCCAAGTTTGATGTACACGACTACCAACGATTTTAGTGGTTTTTTTATGGTAAACTACGAACATTTCGGCTCCTTGTTATTAACTATACTACTATTATAGCCGAAATGGAGATTTTGGTCAACCAAAAAAACCCCCTGTATACAGGGGTTTTAAGTGTTGTTTTTTTGCAACAATTTAGTATTCTACAAATTCTTTAAGGCTTATCCTGAACACAATGCCCATAGTTGGTTCGGGTGAATAGTGAGCAACCGGCTTTACTTGATGCAGATATCTACCATCGTACAGCATAAATCTACCAGGCATTGGCGCAACAACATTTTCTACTTCGCCGACTGGAAATTCTCTGGGTTGGTCATTGTCAAATCTTCCGGTATAATCGCCTGTGATATTGTCATTGCTATGAAACAGCGTTTCGCCGTAGTACTGAGGATGCCATTCTTGATTGGCAAAATAAACCAATGTGTAATCTCGGTGCTGGTCCATTTCTACGCTGTCACGATGGACACTTTTAGTTCTTGCCTTGAAATTTAATTCTTGTGCAGAACCACTTCCGTATACTCGCCATCCACAATTGGGTCGTCCGGGAGTGCCATCTACACGAGTCATTCCACTAAGTGGGCTAATACCTGTCATGTAATTTAGACCTTCTTGGGGACCTGCAATCGCAAACTTATCGTCAAGCAACGCAGAAATAGCTTGCCATAATTTATAAACAATTGGTGCGCGATGTTCTAAACTTTGTTCATCCCATGCCAGGGGTAATCTTAATGAGGCGGGCATGGTCCTTGGAATGACCCACTTATTTTCTCTAGGATACCAAAGCGAGTGATTTTGATCATAAAAATTTACACAATATTCGCTATCAAGCAGATATTCATAAACAGCAGTTTGTAAATTTTGGTCAATTTCTTTATCAAAAACTGATAAATTATAAGTTTTATGTTTGTCAATTCTAGACATAATTTTCCTTTAGTGTTGGGTACTTATTTTACAGTGGTCCCACGGCATAAAATTTGCTGTATGATCCGATCAAACCATCGTGTACTGTTTGATTATTAAACCAACGCTGACCCACTTGTCTTTCCATTTCCTGTATACCTTCTGTCCATTTTTTCTGGGTTTCTGCTGGTGCCAGATCAAAAAACCATTTGCCCACTTCGTCTCTGACAGAACTAGTGGGTTTTTTAATTTGCCAAGTTTGTGTATTCCAACTTGGGTATATGATAGGATGGATCATTTGATAATAATCAGACACATGGAACGACGCCTTGGTCCCTAAATGGGTTAATGTTTTAAGTTGGTTGATTTGTTTTAAATAGTTATAAATCAAATGTGCTTGTTTGATTACTAACTGTGGCAAGTTTGGTGACCAATAAAAATATTCATCGT
>CAIXZI010000015.1 GCA_903923915.1 uncultured Bacteroidota bacterium | reverse complement strand
TGTATAGATACTTTGCAAAATGCAGCAAATCCGCTATTGATTTGTACCACCGAAAGTGGTATCGATATGTTTGATTTTTTTGGTAAAAAACTTTATGAACGCGTTTTAGATAAAAAAATTCAACCACTAATAAAATCTCTATTATATAAAGAAAAACACCTGCACGCCGCATTAGAAGCCAATACAAATAATTTATTTTTAATTGATGTTGCCGAAAATAAAACAACTGATACAGAAATTAAATTGACTCAACTACCGGATAATTGCATCTTGATTAACA
Organism: uncultured Bacteroidota bacterium; assembly: GCA_903923915.1. GTDB lineage: Bacteria > Bacteroidota > Bacteroidia > B-17B0 > Aurantibacillaceae > PALSA-968. Next base: position 2,154 of record CAIXZI010000015.1, on the reverse strand, counting down.
ACGAAAAACCTTACCTAATAGGGTTTTACGGCAATAAAGTTTTGTGTATAAAACAGTAATTAATTCTGATGTGTTAGTGGCAAACTGCTGGCAGGTTTAACATATAAGTAGGTAGCTTTTTTATCAGCCGGACTCAAAACTTTTATTCTTAAATAATTATCATCAATGCTGGTAGTAATTTTTGTTTCTTTTAATTTTTTTCCAAAATCATAATTTATTTGTTCAATAAAACGATAATCATGCCCTACTTGTTTTATTTCGTATATTTTATGAAACCAACGTTTATGTGGGTAGCGTATAGTCCAATCAACTTTTTCGTAACGAACTCCATTTCTGTAAACCCTTACTTTTTTAAAAATTCTATATACCAATTTATCATCTTTAAACTCTACTACAGAAATGTGTTTGTGTTTATGTATTTGAAAATAGCTTCCAAAAGGTTGTTTTTTCTCAACCGAATCTATAAAAGCAACATAATCATTTAATAACTGATTGTGCACTTGTTCAAACGCAGAGTTGGTTTGCGCCAAAAGACCTTTACTAAATACAAATAACATAATGATAAAAACTCTAACAACAATTTTTGTCATATAAATTTTGGTTTAATTTTACGCCAAATTACAAAATTATGGCATACATCATATCGGGCATACAACAATTAGGCGTAGGCGTACCAAATGTACACGAGGGTTTTAAATGGTATCGTCAAAATTTTGGCATAGATATTCCTATTTTAGATGAGGCTTCAGAAGCTAATTTAATGTTGCCTTATACCGGTCAAAAACCTCATCAACGTCATGCTATACTTGCTATTAGCGGCAAAGGCGGTGGTGGCTTAGAAATTTGGCAATACACAAGCCGCACACCTCAACCCTGTCCTTTTACTATTGAATTAGGCGATTTAGGCATCTTAATTGGTAAAATTAAAACCGAAAACATTCAAGAAAGTTTTGCATTCTTTAACAAAAAAGGTGTTACAATTCTGAGTGAAATAACCGAAAACCCAATCAAACAAAAACATTTTTATATAAAAGATTTGTATGGAAATATGTTTGAAATTATTGAAAGTACCGAAATGTTTGGCGAAAGCGAACATGCTACAGGTGGGCCAATTGGCGCAGTTTTGGGCGTAACTGATATGGAAAAATCGATAAAATTTTATGCAGACATTTTAGGGTATGATAAAATTTTGATTGACAGACAAGGCGAATTTGACGATTTAAAAAATTTGCCTTCTGGCGGAAATAAGTGCAGAAGAGTAATTCTAACACATAGCAAGCCACGCGAAGGCAGTTTTTCTGTCATGCTTGGTAATAGTTATATAGAATTGATTAAAGTTTTTGATAGAACACCTCGCAAAATTTTTGAAAATCGTTTTTGGGGCGATTTGGGTTTCATTCATTTATGTTTCGATATAAAAAACATGAATGATTTGCGCGCAAAATGCGCTGAAAAGAGTTATCCATTTACGGTTGATAGTGGTACAAACTTCGAAATGGGCGCTGCCGCAGGGCATTTTAGTTATATAGAAGACCCAGATGGAACGTTGATTGAGTTTGTAGAAACCTTCAAAATCCCCATTCTTAAAAAATTGGGCTGGTATTTAGACCTTCGTAAGCGTAAACCCGAAAAACCTCTACCAAACTGGATGCTAAAAACATTACGTTTTAGCAGGGTTAAAGATTAATTTATTTTTTTATCTTTATCCAATAAACATAGTTTTCTGAAAAAAGGTTATTTAATATTTTCATGCTTCTTAGCTCTTAGCTCTATTATCGGCTTCGCGCAGGATATTCACTTTTCGCAATATTTTTCTACGCCTTTAACTATTTCTCCTTCTAATACAGGTAATTATGATGGCGATTTTAGAGTAATGGGAAATTTTCGTACTCAGTGGAAAGAAGTTGCAAAACCATACACCACCGAATCTATTGGTGGTGATAAAAACTTTTACCTGCATAACGAAAAGGTTTCAGCCGGATTGTTAATCATTAATGATAGATCGGGTGGAAATTTACAGGTAAATAAATTTCAATTATCCTTAGCGTATCATTGTAAGTCTTCAAACCAATCCGAACTTTTATAGTTAAAAATATTTGGACACTTTCCGTTTTTAAAATTAATGATTTTTTTGATTCAAATTTTCGTTTGTCG
>CAIXZI010000014.1 GCA_903923915.1 uncultured Bacteroidota bacterium | reverse complement strand
TACATCTACAGTTGTAATAAATGTAAATCCCCTCCCCACTTTAACCTTAACAGCAAGTTCATCAACCGTATGTAGCGGAGGTAGTTCTACGTTAACGGCAATTGGAGGGAGTACATATACATGGAGTCCTGCTTCAACATTAAGTAGCAGTGTAGGAAGTCCGGTAGTATCTACGCCAACAGCCACAACGATTTACACCGTAAATGCAACGGATGTAAATGGTTGTACGAATAATCAGACCATTACAGTAAACATAGCAACTACACCATCGTTAACGATAAATCCATCCTCGAGTCTTACGGTATGTTTGGGTGATAATGCTGTTATGACGGTTTCAGGTGCAACAACTTACACATGGAGCTCTTCAGACGCAGGCAGTTTAAATACAACCAACGGCGCTACCGTAACGGCTACTCCCACCACCACCAGCACATATACGGTAAACGGAACTTTAGGGGCTTGTGCGGGCTCATCTACCACGGCCACGATAACGGTTAACTTTCCACCCGATGTAGCAGCACATGCCAGTTCCTATACTATTTGTACAGGCGCCACCACCACATTAAGTGCTACGGGTAATTCGGTGTCTTATACCTGGACACCCTCATCAAGTTTAAACACCCCTTTTGGCACGCCGGTAGTGGCTTCACCAACAACTACTACCAATTACACCGTAATAGGCACAGGCGCTAATGGCTGTACAGCCACCGATTCGGTTAAAATAACGGTCAACCCCACACCAACTATATCTATTAGTTCAAGTGGAGGAGGCAGTTCACAAAGCGTTTGTGCGGGATCAACCGTAAACGGTATTACCTTTAATACAAGTGCAGGTTCAGCAGCCATTTGGTATAACACCAATATCAATATAGGATTAGCAGCAAGCGATACAGGCAACATACCATCTTATACAGCACCAACATTAACCGCCACACAAACAGGTGTTATAACTGCAATTGCTATAGATAGTACAACAGGTTGTACATCAAGCGCAACAAACCCACCAAGCTTTACCGTAACCATTCATCCATTACCGATTATATCCGCTACAGATTCCTTAACACCCGGCGGTTGCGGAGGCTTAGCCAATGGCTGTATCAGTAACGTGGCCGGTCAAGCACCGGGCACGTATCAATACTCATGGGATAATGGAACCACTTGGTCAAACAACTCACAAAACTGTAACATCCCCGCAGGTAATTATAATGTAGAAGTAAAAGATGTAAACGGATGTATCTCACAAAAACCTATTTCATTGCCAAGCGCTAATGCACCTGCACTTCCAACAGTGGCAGGTTTACCAAGCAGTACCTGCGCAGGGGATACCGTTAACTTAAGTATTACAAGTGCTATACAACCCCACATGACTTTTACCTGGACAACCAGTGCAGGAACTCAAACAGGAACAACTTATACCATTACCAATGCAAACCCTGCCGGAACATATACGGTTGGTTTAGCCGTAGCCGATAGTAATGCTTGTTCAAACAGTACAAGCCTTAGTTTTACGGTTAACGCACCACCACAACCTGTTATAACCGGTAACAATCATTTTTGTAAAGGAACTTCAACCACCCTACATGTAAATCCTACCAACTCAACTTATACCTATCAGTGGAATAACAGTGGAGTAAGTATAGCAGGAGCCACAAACTCAAGCTACACCGCAACAAGCGGAGGAACGTTTGGCGTAGCTGTAACTAACACACTAACAGGTTGCAAACACGATACCACGATAACTATTACGGTAGATAGCGTTCCTGCAGCACCAAGCGTAGTAACAGCCACTAACAATAATACCTATTGCCAAGGAACAAGTATTAATCCAATATCAGTTACAGGTAATGGTACGTTTACTTGGTATTCTGATGCAGGTTTAACTACACCGATAGGAACCGGTAGTCCGTTTACACCCACCATTACAACCACCGGCACCGTTACTATTTATGTAACAGCCAGCAGTAGTGTTTGTACAGGAGATTCTACACCGGTTAACATTATCATTAACCAAACACCGACAACACCATCAATAGTAGGGGCAAGTAGCTATTCATATTGTGCCAATGTAAATCCACTTCCGGCTATTGTAGCAACCGGACCAAGTACCATTGTGTGGTATGATAATGCAGGATTAACGCACACCATAAATACCGGAACAACTTACACACCAAGTGGATTAGCACCTAACACAACAACTACATACTATCTGATAGACTCATCAGCAGCGGGATGTAAGAGTGTAGGTACAGCCACTGCATCGGTTACCATTAATCCAAATCCGGCAGCACCATTAGTAGTAGGGCCAACAGTCAATCAATATTGTCAAAACCAACCCGTAGGTACAATAACAGCCACCGGTGCAAGCACCATTGTATGGTATGATGATGCAACGCTAACACATGTAGTAGATACCGGAACAACTTACACGCCAAGCGGTTTACCAACCGGTACAACAACGTACTACTTAGTTGACTCATCGGCACAAGGCTGTAAGAGCGTAACAAATGCTACGGTATCAGTTACTATAAATGCATTACCAAGCACACCAACGGTAACAACAGGTAATAGCAATGTATATTGCGAAGGAAGCACCATAAACCCGATTAATGTAACCAGTAATGGCACAGGAACTATTATTTGGTATAACAATGCCGCTTTAACACCGCCCGCTGTAACTACAGGAAACAGCTACACCCCAAGTGGTTTATCTCCAAACACAACTACTACCTATTACCTAACAGATACATCTGCAGCAGGCTGTAAGAGTGCAGGCACAGCTACTGTAACAATTACCATCAACCCAAAACCAATCATAACAGGCAGTACAACAGTTGATAGTTCTTTATGTGGTAAAAACAACGGCGCTGTTTTAGGTTTAACAGCCAGTAACGGTACACCAACGTATACCTACCAGTGGGTAAATGCAAGCGGTGCAACAGTAGGTACTTCTTCTGACTTAACAAACGTTGGCGCAGGTACGTATAGTTTAATTGTAATTGATGCTAACCAATGTAGAGATACTTCTAATGGATCGGGTTTTACGGTTGGCGCATCCAATGCGGTAACGGCAAACTTTACACCAAGTACCTATCAAGGTACTGCACCTTTAGCAGTTACGTTTAGCAACACATCAACCAATGCTACTGCTTACGGCTGGAGCTTTGGAGTAAATACAAGTACATCTACACAGGCAAATCCATCATACACTTATACAAATACAGGCACGTATGTGGTTACTTTAGTAGCCGCTAACGGAAACTGCAGAGACACGGCCAGAAAAACGATTACTGTTGATGCCGAGCAGGTTATTATTATTCCAAATATTTTCTCACCAAACGGTGATGGAGTGAATGATCAGTTCTTTATTACCAGCTCAGGGCTTAGTACCTTAAACTGTGATATTTACAATCGTTGGGGGCAATTAATCTTTAGCATTAAATCAATCAATCAAACTTGGGATGGGGTTATGAATAACGGTAACCACGCCTCGGAAGGAACTTATTTTTACCTGCTACAAGCCACCGGCTTAGACGGTAAAGAATATAAAAAAGATGGACCCCTTACGCTGGTAAGGTAGGGGGTTATTTGCTTTTCCAAATCCTTCTATTTAACAAACTGAGAAATATTTTTATCTTTAAAAACTTCTTTTAAGGTAAAAATATACATTATGAAAATTGGTATTTACATCCCCGGTTTGGGTTATGGTTTAGGAAAAGTAACACTTTCTACTTACGCCAACAGTTTTGCGCGCGCCCTTGACAAGAATGACGAAAACAAGTTATATGAGTATGGTGTAAAAATAGATAAGAAGGTTTTTGCATCTAACGGAGGTCAACAAGAAATAACCGTAGCCCGCATCTATAAAAAGCTGCCCGAAAATCAGACAGAAGAAGACGTTTATAAATTTTATGAATTTAATTACGAAGACACTTTTACCGAAAAAACAATTAAGACAAATATTTTAGGTAAATCGTTGCGTATGATTTGGGGTATTGGAAGAATGCTCCCTGTGTTTATACTTACTTGCTTTCATAGAGGGTTATCGGGCAAACAAAAATTTCAATCGCTATATTTCTTTTTTGTTTTAATTCTCTTATCGTTTGTAACGGCGTTAATTTTACCCTCTTTATTTGCCATAGTAGCTGATAATTTTAAAGGAAGTAAAGACTTAATTAAAAATGCTTTATCGCACAGTCCCTATTGGACCAATTTTGCCATATGCATTAAAAATATTTCTCACTACATTGTTGTCCTAACATCTGCATTAGCTATACTGTTACCTGGCATACAAAAAAAAATGTCTGTTGCGGCTGATGAATATCTATGCGTACACTATTACCTAAAATACGGCGAAGGCAGGCAGGCTTTGGTTGGCAACCTATCTAATTTAATTGAAAAAGTTTCTGAAACCGAAAAAGATTATGACGGATTTGAAATACATGGTTATAGTTTTGGAAGTATTATTGCTTTAGACACATTATTTCCAGGTAAAAGCCAGCAAACCGATTTTAGAACCTCGAATGAAATTACACAACTGGTTAGTGTTGGTTGTCCGTATGATTTTATCCGCGTTTATTACCCTTATTATTTTGCAAACAGACAAGATGTAAGTAGCCATCTTAAAAAATGGTACAACATAAATTGTGAAACAGATATACTTTCTTCTAATTTTCGTAACGACCCAAAAACTGGTGATGGAGATGTAAAAGTTACTCCCGGAGCTATATTGGTAAATAATATTATGTATGATGTTGCCCCGGTTAACGGCATAAAATTTTTTGATTATTTACTGTTAATGAGTTTTAGCACGCACCGCATGTATTGGAGTGAAGACGCTGATGGTATGAGCTTTTTTACCAATTATATAAACCAACTTAAAGCTGATAAAGCATAATTAAAACCTATTAAAAGGGTTTTACTGAAAATGCTACTCTAAAACTGAAGTTTATTTAACAGGATGCGCCTTGACTTTTTTGTTTACGCGACTATCTTTGACAAGATATAAAAGTGAACACCCTAAAAGAACTGACCACTCTTCAACCACTTTTAAGATAGATTAAGTATTTAATTGTTTTAAAAAATGGAAAATAAAACCACTCAACCATTTTTTATCATTTTTGTGCTTGCTTTTTTATTCGTTTTTTCTTCATTAGGAAAAGCGCAAAAAGCTTCATATAATCTGATACAAAAAGAAGATATTACTTTTTTTAAGGGAGATTCGCTTAATGGCTTTCCACTTGATGAAGAGTTAAATAAATGTAAGCAACTTGCATATAAACGCGGCGAATTATTTGAATATAAAAATGTTCTTAAACAAAAAGAGGCCGGCTTTGTAAAGAAAAAATACAATATCGGTAAATTACCATATGAAATTGCTTTCGAACAAGAGGTGCAACGAAATGAAAAAAGCGTAATTACAGAAAGCCAAAAACAAGCCTATCGCCTAAAAACCCCGCCACCACAAACGCTTGCCTCAAATTGTAATAACCTTGATTTTGAAAATGGTAATTTTACCAACTGGAACGGATATGAAGGCTATAATAAAGGCTCTAATAATCCTCTTGCCACTGTAGTTGGACCAATTGCCCCGCCTACTAACCTTAATAGTCCAGAAACATCTTGTAACTATTTTTCTATAATGACAGGTGGAACTGACCCCAATACCGGTATAAGTCTTACATCGCCGTTGGGCGGTAACTGCGCTCGTATGGGAGGCGAGAACAGAAATTATGGTGATTTAAGTGATGGATATGTTTGCGCCGGAAATAACCAAGGAGGCTTTACTCAAGCCGATATATCATCTTGTGTAGCTGCAAACGATGGGGTTCCTGTTGGTACGGTGTTATCAACAACAGCTGCGGTAGGCGAAGAGTTAGAAACCACATTTTTGGTAACTAATGCAAACTCAGCTTTTCAGTATGCATATCTTTTTGTTTATTTAGATAATGGCGCACATGATACCACGCAACAACCCTATTTTAAAGTGCAAGTTTTAGATCAATCAGGTAATGAACTTAGCTGTTTGAATTATTATCAGGAAGGTTTGGGTAATGGCTGTTCTACTCATAACCCTCCGGGCTATCAAACTAACGGTTCAGGATTATATTGGACAAATGGTTGGCAAGTTAGCTCGCTAAATTTAAAACCTTATTTAAATACAAATGTTACTGTTAGATACACCGTTGCGGGCTGTACACGAGGGGGGCATTTTGGCTATGCTTATGTAGATGGAGCCTGCTCTCCGCAGCAAATAATTATTCCGAATGCAGCGTGCCAAGGTCAAAACGCCACCTTAATTGCTCCTCCTATCGGAAATGCTGTTTATCAATGGAACACACCAAATGGAAATATTGTTAGTGGCGCAACAAGTCAAACTGTTACCGTAAATCAATCGGGTACATATTCGGTAACTATTACTCCTACAAGGGCTGTATTAAATGCAGCAGGAAACGTTGTTACTCAAACACTAACGGCTTGTTCGTATATGTTAGATACTACTATCATCGTATATCCAAATCCAACAGTATCCGTAAATAGCGCAACGCTTTGTACCGGAACTACGGCAACTCTTAACGTAACAAGTACGGGTAGTGCCGCACCTTTAACTTTTACCTGGAGTTCTACAGCAGGACTTACGTTTACATCCGGAGATACAGTAGCTACTGCAAATCCACCGGCAACAACTACTTATACCATTACCGGTACATCCATTCATGGTTGTAAAGATACTGCAGTGTCTCATGTTACCGTTAATATAGAACCACCACCCACATTTACTGCCCCTGCCGTTTGTTTAGGAACGGCTACCGTATTTTCTAATTCGGTAACAGTTGGAGATACCTACCAATGGAATTTTGGGGATACGCACACTTTAGCAGATACGTCTCGCATAGCTAATCCATCCTATACGTACACCTATACAGGCAATTTTTCGGTAAGTTTTTCGGTTACAACAGCCGGAGGATGCAAATCTAATGTAACGCAAACAGTAACGGTTAACCCTGCGCCCACGGCTACTATAAGTGTTAAGCCGGTTTGTTTGGGTTCAAATTCTGTATTTACAAGCACAGTAACCAATGGAAATACCTATGTTTGGGATTTTGCTGATGGCGGTGCTGGTGCCGGCACAAATGTTACAACAGCCACACCAACTTATGTTTATGCAGCAACAGGCACATATACACCGGTAACTTTAACAGTAACATCTGTAAATAATTGCTCGGTAGTAGCAACTACAAGTGCGGTTGTAAATCCAATTCCGGTATTAAGTTTTAGTACAGCACCTGCCTGCGATTTATCTCCAGTAAAGATAACAAACACTACACCTGCACAAAATACTTTTTCTCATTGGAGTTGGACAATGGGAGATGGCGTAGGAACAAGTATTGCCGCCGCACCGGGTAGTTACACCTACCCAGCACCAGGTATTTACACTGTAGTATTAACGGCTACTACTTCGGCAGGTTGCAGTAGCACCTTTAGTACAACATCCACTGTACATCCAAACCCTAGTTTTAGCGGAACATTTGATCAACCTTGTTTAGGTAATTTATCAAGCATTTATGATTTATCCACACTTACTAATCCCGCCGGTATAAACGATGCTCTTACAACCTGGAATTGGAATTTTGGCGATGGGTTTACTACAACCACTGCCGTTGATTCTGCAAACCACACCTATGCTACTTGCGGTACATACAATATTTCATATACAGTAAGCACTAACTTTAATTGTGCTGCCAGTGGTGGTGGGCCCGATACGGTATTTTGTTTACCAACCGTTGTTGCCCCTCTTGATTTTAGTGTGTGTCCTGGCACAAATACTCCTCAGCAAACATTTACAACTACTTGTGCTAATGGCGGAATTCCTACTGCTGTTTGGTTTCAATCGTTAGCCAATGTAAATAATACGGGAGCTCCGGCAAGTTTTATAAATCCGGGAGGTAACAATGTTGTACCAAGTTATAATGCTATTCCTAAAAATATGAGCTGCAACATATTGCAAGATTCTGTTTTTGCTGTTGCAGTTTCTGGTGCGGGTTGTGTGGGTAATGCAACTTATTATACAGCCAGTGTTTTTCCTACGCCATATTTATTGCATATGCCAACAGATAGTATATGTGCTAATCAAACGATAACCATACCAAGCTTTACGGCTTGTCCCGCAAACTCAACCATAGCCTGGACAAACACCAATACGGCTATTGGTTTAGGGGCAAATGGCTCAGGAAACATAGGCTCTTTTGTTGGATTGAATACAAGTACCAACTTAAATACCGGATTAATAAATGCTGTACCTACCGCCAACGGATGTGTTGGAAACGATTCTACTTTTACCATTGTTATTAAACCTTTACCTATAGTTAGCCCTATGCCTAATGAAGTGTATTGTCCAGGTGATAAAGTTCCACAAATAAATTTTACATGCACCCCAACAGGTGGCGTGCCTATTTTTAGTTATTCAGGTTTAAATGGCATAGGTATTACGCAAATAGGTAGTATTGGGACATTTACTGCCCTAAATACAACTCAAATACCTATTGTAAATACTATTACGGTAAGTGCAACTTTAAATAATTGCCAAGGTCCGGGTACAAGTTTTAATATTACCGTTAATCCAAACCCAATAGCTAATTTTAGCTACACACCGGTTTGTGAGGGCAAGCCAACCAGCTTTACAGATCAATCAACTGTTGGTGGAGGTATTATGATTACTAGTTGGCATTGGGACATGAATAATGATTTACAAACCGACATAACCTTTCAAAACCCACAATATACTATTACGCCTGCCGGAACACATACCGTAAATTTAACTGTATTTACAAATTCGGTACCTTCGTGTACAGCAATAACAACTCAAACCATTGTTGTAAATCCAAATCCAACGGTAAATTTTGTTGGGGTTGATTTAAAAGGTTGTCCAAATTTAAATACAGCTTTTACAGATCAATCGGTTGTTGCAACAGGCAATATTGCTTCGTGGAGTTGGAATTTTGGTAACGGAACAACATCAACCAATCATTACCCACAACCACAAGTATATACCAATGGCTCAGCTATAGCACCTTTGTATTATACAGTTGGTTTAACGGTAACATCAGACCAAGGTTGTGTGGGTTCTAATATAAAAAATAATTATATTGAAGTGTATCCGCGTCCAATTGCAGATTTTGCTTGGAACCCTACCAATGCAGATATAACAGATCCGGTAATTACCTTTGTTAATCAGGCTGTTGGTTATAGTAGCTATCCATCCAATAATCCATCGGTATTTGGGCTATACGGCGTACAGTATTATTTAGGTGATACCTATGCAGGTAATAACACACCTAACTATGTTTATAATCCTGGAAATTTTAACCACACGTATAGCGATCCAGACCCTAAAGATGTAACCGAAACGTATAATGTAACCCAATGGGTGGTTAATAGTTATGGTTGTAGAGATTCTGTTATGAAGCCGGTAGAAATATTACCCATTTTTAATTTTTATATTCCAAATGCGTTTAGTCCAAATGCCGATGGTAAAAACGAAGGCTTTAAAGGAACGGGTATAGGCATTGATAATACAACGTATAATTTATGGGTGTTTGATCGTTGGGGATTAATGATTTACCACGCACAAGATTTAGAGAAAGCCTGGGATGGTCATATGCTGGGACACGAAGAAAGACCGATTTTACAAGAAGACGTATATGTTTGGAAAGTTAACTTTAATGATGTGTTTGGCAAACTGCACGAATATCATGGCACGGTTACCTTACTAAAATAAAGATTACATTTTCTTTCTATTATTTAATGTGCTACAAAACTAACATCAATTAAATTTGATGTTAGTTTTGTAGCACATAAAATACAATTAAATATACATGAAGAGAATTTATATATTACTTATTGCTTTTTGTTTTCATGTAAATACATATAGTCAATCGCTAAAAGACGAGTATAAAACTTGTGCAGTTCAATACTTACATACCGGAAATTTTAAAGCAGCTATTGAATATTTTACACGAGTTATAGATATTGATTCAAAAGATGCATCAGCTTATTTTGATAGGGGTCAGGTAAAATTTGATATGCAAAACTTTGAAGGTGCTGAAAAAGATTTTACAACAGCCATTAATCTTGACTCAACAAACGTTGACCACTTTTTTTTACGAGGCTTAACCAGAGATAGTTTAAAAAACTACAAGGAGGCCATTATTGATTTTAATAAAACCATACAAATGGAGCCTGAAAACGCAGATGCGTTTTATTTTAGAGCCATTGCAAAAGCTAGCCTTAAAAATTTTAAAACTGCACTTTTAGATTTTAATGAAGCTATTAGGATAAAGCCATACGATGCCGGATTTTATTTAAAAAGGGCTGAACTTGAAATAATTCTAAAAGAAAAAGAAAAATCACAGGCAGATTTTAGAAAATATAAAGAGCTAATGATAAAGTAAAAACTGCCTTCGCATCTTCAGTTTATCTACACATTTGTTCTTTACCTTTGCTAGGTGATTTTAAATCAAAACATAAAAGTTATTATTTCTAAAATATTACTTTGTGTTTATGTATTTGCCTTGTTTAAGCCAATTAGCCCAATACTTACTGATGTGTTTGAACATACCTTTTTAAAGGCGCAACACATGGCAACCATGCATTTTAAACATGGGCATCATCACAACCATGTGCATGAAGAGTTAGTAGATGAGGATTTAGACCATGATCACGACCATGATGCAAAGGGAACTACCAGTGAAACGCTTTCTTTTACCAAAATATTGGAGGTGCATTTAGCTACAATTTCAATCCACTTTGCAGCTTACTTTCAATTAACAGCAACTAAAGTTTTTTCAGAAAACAATTTCTTAACCGACGTTTTTATTAAAAAAATAATTCCTCCGCCCAAAGCGTAAATTAATTTTATAGACCTTATTTTATTAAACGGTAACTACTTTGTGAAGAGTTGGCTTGTATTAAACTTATTTGGTGCAAATTATAGCTCATTAGTAACTAAATTACTGTTTGATAATTGATTTAAAATAGTAAGATTATTTGCAAAATAAATCCATCTTACTACAACAACCTTTTTTACTATAAACCATTTATGATTTCAATTTAAGACGTAGTCCTGTGCTATATCTTGACTTATAATTGAATTGGATTCATATTATTTACTAAAAATTAAAATGAAAGCAAAAATTTATATATCACTATTAATGATATCATTTTGTTCCTCACTCTTTGCCCATCAAGGCATTATTAAAGGAACTGTTATAGATTCGTTATCTCTAAATGGCTTACCTTATGTTAGTGTAATGCTGGAAGGCGATAACAAAAAACAATCGGTAATTACAAACGATTTTGGGATTTTTTCCTTTTCTGATTTAGAAATTGGCAAATACAAATTATCCTTTTTTATTTTTGGCTATACCAGCAAAACAATTTTTGTTGAACTAAAAGATGACGAAATAAAAACAATTCCAATTACCATACTTTTAAATAGAAACATTTTGAAGTTGTCTGAAATAACCGTGAAAGATTCTAAAGACCTTGGGCAAACCATCAACACCGTAAGTAAAATAGACATGTTGGTTAGGCCTATTAATTCTGCGCAAGATATGTTACGCCTTGTACCGGGATTATTTTTAGCTCAACACCAAGGTGGCGGCAAAGCCGAACAAATATTTTTACGAGGTTTTGATTGCGATCACGGAACAGACTTTGCCGTTTTTTTGGATGGTATGCCTGTTAATATGGTATCTCATGCACACGGACAAGGCTATGCCGATTTTCATTTTGTAATACCCGAAACAATAGATAAATTAAGTGTTTCTAAAGGTCCTTATGCAGCCAAGTATGGCGATTTTGCTACTGCAGGTGCAGGCGAATTTACAACCAAAAATTATTTAGATAGAAATATGGTAAAACTGGAGTATGGCAATTATGATACCTATCGTGCGGTAGCGATGGTAAATTTATTAAGCAAAAAACAATTAAATGATTCTATCTTATCTCAAAGTGCCTATGTGGCAGGCGAGTATAATTATACCAATTCATATTTCGATAATAAACAGCATTATTTTCGTTACAATATTTTTGGGAAATACACAGCTCGTTATAAAGAAAAAACACTTATTAATTTTTCGGCATCCACCTTTAATTCAAGTTGGGATGCATCAGGCCAAGTGCCTACCCGCGCTGTTACACAAGGTTTGATTTCTCGTTATGGAAGCGTAGATCCTACCGAAGGTGGCACAACCAACAGAACCAATATTAATTTGGCCATAACCAGCAACATCAACAACCATAGCATTTTTAAAAACAGATTTTTTTATAGCAATTACAATTTTAATTTATACTCAAACTTTACTTTCTTTTTGGTGGATACGGTGCGTGGCGATCAAATTAATCAAACCGAAAAAGGCAGAAATATGTATGGCTACACAGGTAGTTATGAAACAAACACCTATTTGGGCGAGAAAAAACTAAGCACCGTAATTGGATTAAGCAGCAGAACCGATATGAGCGAGGTTATGCTTAGGCATTCGCAACATCGTACAGTGCTTGATACTTTTGTAGTAGGAAACCTATTTCAAGAGAATGCAGCTGCATACATAGATGAAACTTTACAGTTAACTGAAAAATTTACCGTAAACGCTGCTATACGTGCCGATTACTTTTTGTTTAGTTTTAAAAACCTAAAAACAGATTCTTTATCCGGTATAAAGCAGGTATTTAAACCTTCGCCAAAATTAAATATAACGTACAATGTAACTAATAACACCCAGTTGTTTGCGCATGTAGGTTATGGCTTTCACTCTAACGATGCTCGTTCTGTGGTACAACAGCAAGTAAAAAATCAAAATAATGTGCCAACTGCTTTAGGCTATGAAATTGGCGCAACCTTTAAACCATTTAAAAACATACTAATAAATGCTGCCCTTTGGGGAATTGATTTGCAAAGTGAATTGGTATATGAGGGAGATGTTGGTGTTATTGCTGTTACAGGCGCTACACGTAGATTAGGTGTTGATGTAAGTTTACGTTGGCAATTATATAAATCTTTGTTTTTTGATGCAGATATAAATTATGCGCATAGTCAGCAATTGAACGCCCCTAAAAACCAAAGTTATTTACCCTTGTCGCCAGTATTAACAAGCGTAGCTGGTTTGTCTGTAAAATCTAAAAAAGGTTTTGGTGGTAGTTTACGTTACCGTTACATGAGCAATAGACCGGCTAATGAAGATAATAGCATACAAGCCATGGGGTATTTTTTGGTAGATGCTGTTGTAAACTATACTACATCAAGGTTTCAATTTGGCTTAAGTGCTGAAAATATTTTAAATACTACTTGGAATCAGGCACAGTTTGAAACCCTTAGCCGATTAAAAAACGAAAAAACAGCAGTTGATGAATTAAATTTTACCCCCGGAACACCCTTTTTTGCTAAAGGAAGTATTGCTTTTTACTTTTAGATGAAAAATTAACGTAATAAACGGTAAAACACCCAAAACTTCAGAATCTCTTCATAAACCACTGGTATATTTGTATCCAATAAAAACATACAATCAATTAATTATGAAAAAACTTTTATTTAAAATAGCAACTATTGCATCAGCAATATTTATTACAGCTAATGTATCTGCTCAAACAGCAGGAACCTTAACGTTTACATTTACGCCTGTATCAAAAACATCTTGTTATCAAGGTTCTGCTACTACTTGTAAATGGGTTTTAGCCTCATGGATACAAAGTGCAAGTGGTACGTTTGAACAAACTACGCAAATGTATTGCTGCAATGGTCAAACAAGTGATCACGTATCTACATGGTCTTCTAAATCTGGTAGTAACACTACAGGCGCTAATACAGGTGGAACATTATCAGGCTTTACTTCAACCGCGGTAAAATCATTTACGTGGAATGGTAAAAACAAAAGTGGAGTGCTTGTGGCAGATGGAACATATAACATTGTTTTTCAAGAAACTTGGGCACACGGAAGCAGCACAGCTACTTATACTTACACCTTTACAAAAGGGCCAAACTCAGACATTCAAACACCAACTACCAATTCAACCTATCAAACAGGTGTTTCTTTAAAATGGATACCTACAGCTACTACAGATATTGAGCAAACTGTTGCAGGTAACATGGATATTACTATTTATCCTAACCCAAACAATACCGGTATTGTAAACGTTGAATTTGAAAAAGCAGACAATATTAAAGTGGTAAATACTTTAGGTATGGTTGTTTTAAATGAAAATGTTAGTCACTTAACTGGCTCTACAAGCCTTGACCTTTCTAGATTTGAAAACGGAATTTATTTTGTTTGTGTAACAGATGGCGATAAATTTTCTAAACATAAAGTAATACTTAACAAGTAATACGTATTCCACATAAGAAAATTAAAGCACCTTTCGGGGTGCTTTTTTTGTTTAAGCTAATAGACTTCTTTGGGAAATAATATTTTATATCAAAAGAGCGAGAGTCATCCTAAGCTTGTCGAAGAATACGGGCACGACAAAGCACATGTTTACGAATTATTAATAGCTGATAAAAGGCATTCGTGATTTTTAATTCGACAGGCTCAACCAACATGATTGCGTACTATTTTCTGAAGAAATCTACTGTTGTAAAGCAAACTTTTCTGATTTTATTCGGCTTCTGAGATGATAGCTTTAAGTCCTTCGCTTTCAAAAATCTGGTAATTACCTTTATCATCCGAATAAATTAAATATGCCTGAAGTTCTTTATGTTTCGCTAAAAACTTTTTTGCTTTTTCAAGTCCCATAACTAAAACACCGGTAGCATTTGCGTCAGAAGAAATGCACTCTTTAGCAAAAATGGAAGCACTTAATAAATTATTTTTTGCCGGATAACCCGTTTTAGGATCTATATGATGTGCGTACTTTACGCCATCTTCGATAATAAATCTACGATAATTACCTGATGTTGCCACAGCTAAATTTTCGAGTTTTATAATAGCTTTTAGCGGATTTTCAGATAATTTGTTGTCAATGGGTTTTTCTATGCCAATAGTCCAATTTTCGCCATCAGGTTGTTTACCGCTTGCATAAACCTCGCCGCCTATCTCAACAATAAAAGAGGTAATTCCTAAAGACTTTAAATACTCAGAAACCACATCAACCGAGTAGCCTTGCGCAAAGGCATTAAAATCTAAGGCCACACGTGGATCTTTTTTTACAACCGTATTGCCTTTTAAATTTATTAAGTTAAACCCAACAAATTTAAGCATGCTGTCTATTTTAGATTTCTCTATTTTTTGCTTTTTTCCAGGCCCAAACCCCCAGGCGTTAACTATTGGGTAAACCGT
>CAIXZI010000013.1 GCA_903923915.1 uncultured Bacteroidota bacterium | reverse complement strand
TGCTTTCGCTTATTATTTGTCGCGAGTTAAATGATGATGTCGGTGCAGCTAATTGTTACCAAAGTATGGCCGATGCACATAAAAATTTAAACCATTATGCCGAAGCGGTACGCTATTACTCAGATGCCACAGAAACATATAATGCTTTAGGATATAAAAATGAAATGGCTTATTGTTGCATAGTTATTTCTGAGATTTATGAGATTAAAAAAAACATACAACAGGCTATTAAATATACCCGCCAAGCCAAAAACATATATGCATACACCAAAGACAGTGAAAAATTAAATAACTGCACTACAAGAATTAAATATTTAAAAGCAAAGTAGTTTTGATCAAAAAAAGCTCTTAAGCTATCTTTTTTCACCGATAAAATCCCCTCGTTTACCTACCTCCTACCCTAGCTAACCTAATAGCTGTTGTATATGCTATGGCCTTGCGCTTACATTTGCTATATAATTAAAACAAAAATGGAAACAGAAAATCAAAATACAGAAAACAAAAATTTCTACAATAATGAAAATTGGGATGAAAGAATGAAAGAATATCAAACACGCCATCGTAACGGAAAAATATTTGGCGGCATTATACTTTTTATAGTTGGTGCAGCTTATTTAGCTAAAGAAATGGGCGTATTTTTTCCGGCGTGGTTATTTACCTGGCAAATGTTTTTAATAGTGCTTGGTTTATTTGTAGGCGTAAAAAATTCATTTAGAAATTTTGGATGAATAGTTTTAGTTGGTATAGGTGCCGCATTTATGATAGAAGATTTTATACCTGATATGCATGTAAAAGTTTATTTATGGCCCATATTAATTATGGCACTTGGTTTAAAAATGATTTTTAGACCGCACCGCCGTTTTAATAAAAGGTGGGAAAAACACATGTATAAACATAGAGGGCGTTTTTCAGCTTTTGGAAATGAAAAATCAAGTTCATCAGAAGATACTATAAATATAGATTTAGTATTTAGCGGATTTAGAAAAAACATTATTTCTAAAGATTTTAAAGGAGGAAGAATAGCATGTGTATTTGGCGGTGGTGAATTAAATTTAAGTCAGGCTGATATTAATGGAGTGGCAGTGCTTAAAGTAGAACAAGTATTTGGCGGTGTAAAAATTATTGTGCCTGCCAACTGGGAAGTTAAAACCGATGAAACAAGTGCTGTTTGCGGTGATGTATCCGATAAACGTGCCAATCAAACAGAAACAAACCCCAATAAAATATTGGTTGTAAAAGGCAGTGTTGTTTTTGGTGGAATTGACATACGTAATTATTAAAAACTGTACAATGTATATTGTATTCTGTACAACAATTGAATACAATATACAACATACATAATATAACGCACTGTTGGAGCAGGTGTTGCTTGAGTGTAGTCATAAGACACATTAAATCTAAATTCAGGGCTATTTACTTGGTATTTCCTACCTCCTAAGCCCGGAATGGAAGAAGGCATAACGGTATCAGCATTCAAGTTATTTATACTTAATACTGCATCAAATGAAATTGTTGTTCCGCTCACTACAACATTAGTTGCAGTTCCTGTACTCGGTAACCAAGCAGGTGTATTAAGGAAAATTAAATTATTAAACGGATGGGCTGAATTATTCGTTGAATCTAAAAGATTCCCGGTGGCTTCATCTATGGCTCTTATATAAGAGTTCTGTTTAAGTAAGCCCATATCTAATGTAAAGGTATAAGTTGTGCCTGATGACGGAGCAGCTATAAGCTGATTATCTACAATGCCTGCCCCGCTAACAGCCTGAAACCGCACTCCTGCTGTATATGTTGAAGCACCGCTAAGGTCATTATAACTAATGTCATTATACACGGGGCTAATATTTTCAACGAACGTACCTGATAATGATGCTGAAAACGGACTTTGTGCAATAAGGTTTGTAGCAATTACAGAACTTAAAAATAGTAGTATTTTTTTCATGGTTTTTGTTTTGGTGGTACTAAAGTAATAAAAAAATGACCGCAAATACGCTGCCAATAAAATAAGTTGGAATTTCCTTCTTTGTCGTGATGCAAAAGCAATTTGAGGTTTACTTACAAAATATCGGGAATAATGTCCGAAAGGCACGGGATATACGGGGTGTGAGCCAACAGGAACTTGCTGATAATTGTGATATTGCGAAAAGTACAGTTCAAAGAATAGAAAAAGGAGAAATGAATCCTTCGATATTAACACTAATAAAAATCAGTATTTCTCTTGCGGTTGATTTAATCGAATTGACAGGAAAAACCGTTAAAACTCGTTAAGTTGAAATATTAGATTGATGGGTTTGATAAGAATAAAATAGAAAAACTACACGCAAAAAACAGCATAATTTTTTTGTTATCTTTGGATATAAATTAACTTGTTAGTAGAGCGTTTTTGTTGTTGGTATGTTTGCAACCCGCTTGAAACCATTGCTATCATTGAAAACAACCGATTACACGGATTACGCAGATTGAAAGTATAAATCTGTGCTAATCTGCGAAATCTGTGGCAAATAAAATCCTTGCTTTTTAGTATATTTGCTTCTTAATTATGCAAGCAAAAAAAGTATATATCATAGCCGAAGCAGGTGTTAATCACAACGGTAGCTTACAAATGGCTTTTCAGTTAATTGATAAAGCCAAAGAAATTGGAGCCGATTGTGTGAAATTTCAAACCTTTAAAGCTGCACAGATTGTTACGGCTTCATCACCAAAAGCATCGTATCAGTTAAAAGTAACCGATGCTCAAGAGAGTCAGTTTGATATGCTTAAAAAGCTAGAGCTG
>CAIXZI010000012.1 GCA_903923915.1 uncultured Bacteroidota bacterium | reverse complement strand
CGAATTACACTAATTTTCACCAATTTATTTGTGTGTATTTATTAAATTAGTGGCACTATAACACGCTTCGTTCGTAATTGATAAGGAATTATTTATTTTCTCTTAGCAAAATAGAATAAACCGAAAGGTGATCGCTATACCCGTTTAGATACTCGCCGCCCGAGTGCGTACGCAAAGGATAACCCTTGTATTTTCCGCTATCGGTTAATACCATGGGTTTATTAAAAATATGCGATTCGTGAAACTGCAAATCTTTATAATCGTGTTTTATTAAAGCGGGCGTCATAATTTGTTGGTCAAATAAATTCCAAGAATCTTGATAGGCCAATGTGCCAATGCCTTTTTTAAAGTAGCCCTCCATAGCATTAAACAACAAAGGTGCTTTTACATCTTTTTCTTTTCCGGTGGTGTTAAGGCCTTTACGTACACTTGGGTCGGTTGGGTCATCATTTAAATCGCCCATTAAAATTATTTTGGCATTTGGGTTTGCACCTAACAACGAATCAATAATTTTTCTTCCTAATTTTGCAGCAGCCATACGGTTTGGCTCGCTATTTGGCCCTCCGCGAGATGGCCAGTGGCAAACAATAAAATGAAATTCTTCGCCCAATAATTTGCCTGTAACCAAAAGCTGATCGCGAGTTGGTCGCGTGCTATCGGTTGGTAAAATTAAACGATACGAGTGAAAAGAAGTTACTTTAAAGTATTTTGGGTTATATAACAAAGCTACGTCAACCCCTCGTATATCAGGCCCCTCAACGTGTACAATTTGATATCCGCGCGCCGCTAATTTAGGTGCTTTTGTTATCGATTCTAAAACAGAGCGGTTTTCTATCTCGCATAAACCCAGTATGGCAACACCATCAGGCGTAGCTTCAGTAGCCAATTGAGAAACTACGGTGCTTATATGATCTAATTTGTTTCTAAATTTTTTGCCGCCCCAGGTATAAGAACCAGTTGGTAAAAAATCCTCATCGTTTTTTAAAGGATCATTAAGCGTATCGTAAAAGTTTTCGGCATTCCAAAAACCAATGGCAACGGGTGTATAATGCTTAGTTTTATCTAAATTTTGAGCTTTAAAACTTAAAAAAAACGCGAGCAAAAAGAATGTTAATAAGAGGTTTTTCATGATTTTATGCTTAAAAAGATGGCAAATATAGTTTTTTTTGGTTGTTTTGCTTAAAAACAGAAAATCTCCATAAAAGCATAACTATTACATAACAAATGCATGGTTTTGAAAATATAAAAAATAGCTTATTTTTGTTGCGCTTTTAAAGTGAACATCCTATAGGGATTTAGTTTTATTTAAACTATAAACATTCCTTAAACCAC
Organism: uncultured Bacteroidota bacterium; assembly: GCA_903923915.1. Taxonomy (GTDB): domain Bacteria; phylum Bacteroidota; class Bacteroidia; order B-17B0; family Aurantibacillaceae; genus PALSA-968. Next base: position 19,049 of record CAIXZI010000012.1, on the reverse strand, counting down.
TTTTTAAATTATATACTTTTAAAAAAATAGGATTATAAAACGGCTTTAAATGAATAAATTTCTACTTATACTTTTCTGTTCTGTATTAACGGTTGTTGCTTATTCTCAAACAGATAGTACGGCTGCCGCCATTAACAATGCCGAAAAGGATACCGTTAAAACTTCGGCCGACAATCTTCTTCCTGTTTTTGGTGGTAGTGATATGGGCAGCAATAATAACTTACAGGGGCAAGATGTTTCTACTTTACTGGGTTCTTCAAGAGATATTTTTTATCAAGCAGTTGCGTTTCACTTTATTGGCAGCGGAGGATCAAGATTTCGTATGCGTGGTTATAATCAAGATAATTTTACGGTTGTAATGAATGGTATGCGCCTTAACAGCTTACAAACTGGCGGTGCGGCTTGGAATGTGTGGGGCGGAATGACTAATATAACTCGCCTTATGGAGGTAAAACCAGGTATTGGGGCTTCTCACTCTACCTTTGGCGATGTGGGTGGTTATTTTAACCTAAATGCCGCCGCCTCTTCTTTTAGAAAAGGACTTCGTGTGGCTTATACCCAAGGTAACCGAATTTATAAGGAAAGAGTTATGGTTTCTTATTCAACCGGCATGTTAAAAAATGGCTGGGCTTTTGCTGTTTCGGGTACAGCAAGATATTCAGACAAAGGATATATACCTGGCACATTCTTTACAGGTTTTGGTTATTTTTTAGGCGCTGATAAAAAGATAAACGATAAAAACACACTTTCTCTTATTGCTTTTGGCGCGCCGCAAAAACAAGGCGCTCAAAGTACAAATACAGACGAAGCTTATGCCTTAGCCGGTGATAAGCACTACAATGAAAATTGGGGTTATCAAAACGGACAGATACGAAACGCAACTATAAGAAAAAACAACGTACCCACCATTATTTTAACAGATACCTGGGTTATTAATGATCATTCAAAATTAACAACCAACGCTTCTTATTCTTTTGGCAGAATGTCTTCTACTAACTTTAATTTTTACGGAGTATTAACCCCCGCGCCAACCTATTATAAATACATGCCAAGTTATTATGGGGCTTTAAGCTCTGATGCAGACCCAGGGCAGTATGCAGCATTAACAGCTGCTTGGCAAAACAACACCACAAATCCAGCCTCGGGGTTTGCTACTGCACGCCAAATAGATTGGGATGGTATTTATAACTTTAACTACAACAACCTTCAAACGGTAAATAATGTAGATGGTATAGCGGGTAAAAAATACACCGGCAAAAGATCTTTATATATTATTGAAGACAGAAGGCAAGATGTAAATAATTGGGGGGCAAACGCTATATATAACACACGTTTAAAAAAGGATATTTATGTTACCGGTGGCATAAACGGAGCCCTATCTCAAACAAGATATTATAAAGTAATTGATGATTTATTGGGAGGCGATTATTGGTTAGATTTAAACCAGTTTGCCAATAGCATTTCTGCAAACCCTAACGTAATGCAATACAACATAAAAGATCCAAATAAATTAATTAGACAAGGAGATGTTTTTGGATACGATTATAACATCAATGTTACGCGTGTTGAGCTTTGGGGGCAGGCAGAAAAATCGTTCAAAAAATTTGATGCATTTGTTGGGGCTACCGCAAATAACACTTCTTTTTTTCGCATAGGGCACATGGTAAACGGTTTGTTTCCGAGTGATAAAGGCGGAGATGGCTCTTCGGGCGGAAACAGCAAAACACTTGATTTTATGAATTATGGTGTTAAAGCGGGTATAACCTACAAAATTAACGGGCATAATTATCTTACAATAAACGGATCTTATAGCACTAAACCACCATTACCAACAACTTCATTTGTATCGCCACGCTCTCGTAACGATGTTATTCCGGGTATTCAAAGCGAAAACATATTAAGCGGAGACATTAGTTACAATGTTAGATTGCCTTGGTTAAAAGGGCGTATAACATATTATTATACACAAATAAATAATCAAGCGTGGCAGCGCAGTTATTTTGACGATGTGTATAAAACCAATGTAAACTACTTTATGACTAACCTAAACCAATTAAACCAAGGGTTGGAAATTGGATTAGAGGGTATTGTAACCAAACGCATATCTATTATAGGCGCCTTAGCTTACGGTAGTTATCTTTATACCAATAGACCATCTGCTACTATTTCGGCAGATAATACAGCTGCTCTTTTGGCGTCTAACAGAACTATTTACTTAAAAAACTATCACGTAGGCGGTGCACCCGAAGTTGCCGGCTCTATTGGCGTGCGTTACAATGGCAAAAAGTTTTGGTACGCAGGAGTTTATTGTAATTACTTTGCCAACAATTATGTTACCATAAACCCAGACAGACGCACACAAGAGTCTCTTGCTAAGTATGTTTATAATTTCTCAACAAGCACAGGAGACCCTCAGGTTGCACAAATTACAGATCAAGAAAAATTAGCTAACACCTACACGCTTGATTTTATGGGTGGTAAATCATTTCGCTTTAAAAATAAAACAGGGCTTAACATTAGTGTAATGGTAAACAACTTTACCAACAACGTTTTTAAAACGGCGGGGCAAGAGCAGTTAAGACATGATATTAATAACATTACTAAATTCCCTAACAAATATTCATATTCATTTGGGTTAACATATATGGCATCAGTTTCTTTTACTTTTAATTAATAACTAAATCATGAAAAAAATAAAATATATTTCTATCCTGCTTTTAGTTTTTGCACTAGGGTTTATTTCCTGTAAAAAAACGCACGATATGCCGCCCGTACAATCATCGCCCGCTGGAGGTGTATATACTATTGCACAACTAAGAGCTTTATACCATGGCAGCAACATTAAGTTTACCCAAGATATATCTGTATATGCTACGGTAACCATGACAGATAATTACAAAACACTTTATATAAGAGATAACTCTGGTGCCATTTCATTAAGACAATTAACCGCACACGGTATTTTTGAAGGAGATTCGTTGCGTATTAACCTTAACGGCTCAACCTTAGATTTATCAGGTGTGGCAAGCTCTTTACAAATAGATTCGGTTGATGTAAGTAGTGGCCCAACTAATAAAATTGTAAAGTTGGCAGTTGGCAAAGAACATTCGCCAATAAACGTTAGTATTTTACAGCTAAACAATTCGGCCAGTAGCACAACTTTTGCAACCCCGTTTGGAAATGTTCTTGCTCCACAATCCATATATGACGGGCAGTTGGTGCAGGTAAATGGTGTGCAGTTTGCATATACGGATTCAACTTTATTTATCCCTCTTAACAACCCACCCTTATATCTTAATCACGCACTTTATGATTGTGGCAATTTAAATACCATAAACATGTCGTTATACAGTGGTACATACGATTTTTTATATCAAAAAGTGCCTAATACAAAAAGCGGTTCTATGGTTGCGGCTGTTTCGTTTTATAACGGTGCTTTACAGCTAACCCCTCGTTCGTTTGCTGATGTTAAATTAACTCAGCCAAGGTGTGGCGTAGATACCTTAACTCAAAATTTTGGCAACTGTGTTTCTTCATCAAATTTTACCATGGTGTTGCCAGGGTGGTATGATTTGGCTCAATTAGGTAATATACTTTGGGTGGGCAATGGCTCTTCTCCTAATGGGTATCCTTCGGCAAGTAATTATCAAGGACAAACCAGAAATGTTATGTGGTTAATTACACCATTAATACAAAACACCTCAACTAAAAATCTTAACTTCCAAATGTCATATATTCCATATTCTAGTCCAACTAAACCAAGGCAATTAAGTGTGTTAATTTCTACTGATTTTAATGGCTTTAATTTTGGTGGTTCTCATCCCGCTCAATGGACAGATATTAGATCTTTATTTACAAACCTTACAAATTTTAATACGTATCCGGCAAACTTTGCTTTTAACGCAAACACTACAACTGTTATGCTTAATCAAATACCACAACTTTCTTCATACACAGGTACATTTAGTATTGGGTTTAGGTATATGGGTAATAATTCAACCACCGATTCTACACAAACTTTTATCATAAATAACTTTGCTTTAAAAGATTAATGTCATGAAAAAAACAAAACACATCTCCTTTTTTGCAAACCTTATACTTATGTTAGGGGTATTTGTACTTGCTTCTTGTCATAAAACTCCGGCGCCGCCGCCACAAAAAGCTATTGCAACCGGTCCGGCAATTACTATTCAGCAATTACGCAATATGTATGTGGGCGTAAACACAAAGTTTACCTCAAATACTCTTTTAAATGCTGTTGTTACTTGCGATGAAAGTTCGGGTAATTTATATAAACAGGTTTATGTGCGTGATAATTCGGGCATATTTGCCGCAACTAATTATTATGGGGCCTTATCAATACATTTTCTTCATGGAACAAGTGGTTTTTTAAATGTTGGAGATTCTATTGCTATTAACTTAAACGGAGGGGTGCTTAGTAAATCTAGCGGAGGTTCTTTAGAGATTGATTCTATTGAAGCAAAAAACAGCGTAATCCATTTAAAATCGGGTTTAAATCCCTTGCCCCTTGTAATAAATGCATTACCACAATTAAACACCTATTCTAATACCACCGGCGGGGGGTTTATTTATGATGGGCAACTGGTACAACTAAGTAATGTTGAGTTTGTTGCGCCTAACGTGGGTACTACGTATGCTATTCCACAAGCACCGCCAGCAGCGCCTCAAAATGTAAATAAATTTATAAGCGATTTTAGAGGGAATACTATTGTGGCATACAACAGCGGCTATGCTAATTTTGCTATGCAAACCATTCCAAACAACAGCGGGTCTATTGTTGCAATATCAAATCTATACACCACCATGCAATTAAGCCTTCGTTCGGCTATTAACGGAGATATAAATCTTACCAATGCCTATAACCCTATTGTTTATGATACCATAACCGAAAACTTTAGTTGTGCTGCTTTATCAAGTAAAAGCGCAATAACTACAGCCGGCTGGAAAACAATTGCCTACCAAGGTTCTTTAAACTGGCAGGGTCTACAATACGGAAACGCAAGTCCCAATGCTAACCCAACCAATTGGAAATACTCTCCGGCAGCGTCAAATTATAAAACAACTGATACAAGAAATGATATGTGGCTTGTTAGTCCTCCTATCGTAGATCATGGTGGTGGAGTAAAAAAATACATGGATTTTATGGTAGCTTCTCAATACGGCACTAATAAAAGATTATTAAGTGTTTTGGTATCGGGTTCTTTTGATGGAGCAAATATCATTCCTTCTCAATGGGTTGATATATCGAGTTTTTATACTCATATACCGGCTACGGTTAGTCAAACCAGCGGCAGTTATCCAAACTACAAATCTGCTTATAGCGGTGGTTTTACACCAACCCCTTTTGGTTTTGTGCCGCCCTCTAATCCGGGTACGTTTTATGTAGCATTCAGATATCAAGCAAGTAATAACCCAAGCTATCCAGATTCTACGGGAAGCACCTATCTATTAGGAACGTTTGTACTTAAATAAGTAATCTAAAAATAATAAACATCAAATAAATAATCTAAAATAAAAACAAGTAAAAAACAAAAAAATGAAATCAAAACTACTAAAACTAACTATTGCAGCATTTGTAGCTATGACTATAAATGCAAATGCCCAGGCAACCTTGGGTGCCGACATTGTAAATAATGGCTTTGAAACCTGGAGCGGTTCAGTACCAACCGGTTGGGAAGTAGCACCTGCAAACACTATTGGTACAAATACCGTTAGCAGTGTTGCCCAAGTAACAAACAGTAATACGGTAACCCCTGTTCAATCGGGTAATTTTTCTTGCAAATTAAAAAACACAGGTTCTTCTTATACTACTGGCGTTTTAGCTGGTACTGGTGTTAGTGTTACACAGGGTATGGGATATGCGGTTTCTTATTATGCACGCGGAAAAGGCACTATTAGTTGCGAAATTACAGATGGAAGCGCAACTTCAGCTAACTATGTATCAGCAACAAACGGACAAAGTGTTAGTGGTAAAGGATGGCACCATTATTACCAAACCGTTATTGCACCAACCACAACAAACAACGCTCAATTTTGCTTAAAAGTAAAAAGTACAGGTACTTACACAAGCTCAACTTTTCCGCTTCCGGGTATTGTTGGTATAGATGTAGATAGTTTTGTGGTAAAACCATATACCCCAATACCGGCTTCTTTATATAATATCCAGTACACTACAGCAAGTAATGGTAATTCACCTTTTTATGGCCAATTTGTTAGTCAAACAGGTGGTATTGTTAGTGGTCTTGTTCTTAGTAACGCAAGCACCATTTCAACCCCAACTTATAACGGATATTATATTCAAACCTCTGGTTCTACCGCATGGGCTGCTGCCTTAGTATTTGATCAAACAAACGGCGCTAATTTAGCTGTTGGAGATAGTGTTACGTTTATGGCTTCAGTTGATGAATATTTTAATATGACAGAACTTGTACAGGTTAGTAATTTTAATAAAGTTTCATCGGGCAATCCGGTTCCTTCTTTACCTTTAAATACACAAACTTTTGGTCAAGAACAGTACGAAGGGTTTTTAATTAATGTACAAGGAGCTACTGTAAATACATATAGCGCAACAGCGCCTTACAATTATGGACAAGGAACTTTAACTGATGCATCTGGTGTGCCGGGTACTTTTGATTTTAAAGGTGGTTTTTATGCCCCACACGGATCTGCTACTGCTGGTTCAAGTGGTAACGCAGGTTATGCACCTATTGTTGGCACTTCATATTGCGTTACAGGAAATGTTAACCTTGAATTTAGTGCGTATAACATTGTTCCTCGTGATTCTGCCGACATCGTAAAAAACTGCGTTGCTTTAGGTGTAGAAAAACACAATAGCTTAAACGCTAATTTGTATCCTAATCCGGTTGCAAATGAGTTAAATATACAATTGCCTTTTGCTGCTACTAAAGTTAATGTAAGTATTATTGATGTTATGGGTCGCGATATGATTGCACCTGTTTCTGCAAGCGGCACTAACATTAATGTAAATAATTTAAACATTGCTGCCGGCACTTATTTTGTAAAAATTACTGCCGATGGTAAAACTCAAATCTCTAAAATTGTTAAACAATAAAAGAGTTTACTAGTTCTTTATAAACTAAAGCCCCACTTGAAAAAGTGGGGCTTTTTGTTTGATTATTTTTAACAATCTGTTAATGTTGTTTTTTTACCGTATTGTTATATATTTGCTGTGCTTTTGAAGTGAACAACCTAAAAGAGTCCAAACTGTCATGAGTTGTTGGATAATCTTTAACCACGTTCAAAGCTTTAATTATTAAAGCTACAAAATGCACTCCTACAACTTTCAACGGTGCGCTTTTATTCAAAAATTTCTTCTACTAATTTTTAGCTTAGCCTCACCCGTTTGTACGTATGCACAGATGAGTGTTACTCCAAATAACACTGCGGCTACTCTTGCACAAGCTGTTGCCGGAACTGGAGTAAACGTTTCAAACGCTACTATTAATTGCGGAGGCAGTGCGGCGGGTATTTTTTCTTTTTCGGGTTCTAACTTAGGTTTAACGGGTGGTATTATACTAACTACGGGCACCGCTGTTGATGCGGCAAATCCGGGCAATCATTTATGCAATGTTAATAATGGAAATAATTTTAGTGATCCTGATTTAACAGCTATAGTTCCTACCGCTAATTTAGACGCATGTGTTTTAGAGTTTGATTTTGTTCCAACCTGTGATAGTTTAAAAATGGCTTTTGTTTTTGGATCTGAAGAATATCCGCAGGGGGTTAATTTAGCTTACAACGATGCCTTTGCTATCTTTCTTACAGGGCCAAATCCTTCGGGAGGAAATTATACCGCGCAAAATATTGCTACCCTTCCAAATGGAACGGTTGTATCTATTCATAATGTAAATGCAGGGAACAACGCGGCTTATTTCCACAACAATTATACAACACCTAATAATAATGTGGCGTATAATGGTTATACCATTCCGGTTACATCTATTACTCCTGTTGCACCTTGCAGCACCTATCATGTAAAATTTGCCATTGCAGACGCGGGTAACGCGCTTTATGATTCGGGTGTGTTTATTAGCAATAACACATTAAGCTGTCAAAGTCCTGCTGTACTAACTACCAGCACAACCGCCACAGGTGGCTGTGGAAATACCGGAAGCGCAACGGTTACGGTAACTAATTATACGGGCACGCCAACCTATCATTGGTTGCCTGGCGGACAAACAACAGCCAGCATCAGCAACTTAGCTTCGGGCACTTATACATGCAATGTTAATATGCATCAAACCTGTGGCATTATAACGCAAACTATTACAGCTTCTGTGGCTACTTCCGGAAGTAATATTGTGCTTACCTCATCACAACATAGTCTTACTTGCTATGGCGGAAGTAATGCAAGTGCAACCGTTACTGCCATTGGTGGAATAGCCCCCTATAATTGCACCTGGAATACAAACCCACCACAAACAGGTTTTATAGCAACTAATTTATCTGCAGGCATATATACGGCAAGCGTTACTGATAATGGAGGTTGTCATAGTAATATAGCTATTGCCATTACAAACCCACCCATTATGCAGGTAAGTGTTGGTACTACATCTACAACTTGTACGGGCGCTATTGGTACTGCTTCTGTTAATGTATTAAACAATGGAGCATCGCCTTACGCATATATCTGGAATACAACACCCATTCAAAACACACAAACTGCAACTAATCTTTCGCAAGGAAGTTATAGTGTGCTTATAACTGATGCACATTCTTGTACGGTTACAGCAAACGCAGTTGTTCCTATTAAACCAATTAGCTGGAGTTTATCTGCAACAGCAACTAATGTAGCGTGCTATGGAGGAAGCAACGGTATTGTATCAGCCAACATTATAAACCCAGGGAATAACACGTTTACCTATTTATGGACCACCAATCAAAACACACAAGCAGCAACAAATATTTCTGCCGGAAATTACAGTTGTACGGTTACTGATAATAACGGTTGTGTTGTAACAACTACGGTAGGTGTAACCCAACCGCCGATACTAACGGCAACCGTTACTAGTTTGCCAACGTTGTGTGCGGGTTCTGTTGGCTCTGCTACCGCAAGCGCTCTTGGGGGCACACAACCCTATTCCTATACGTGGAATACAACACCTACACAAACAACAAGTACAATACATAACATATCTCAAGGGCAACATACGGTTACAATTAATGATGCACATAATTGCACAACAAGTTCGGTGGCTACTGTTACAGTTAGTAGTCCGGTTTTGCAAATAACCACAAACACCGTTAAATCGGTTTGTGGTGGGCCATCAGGCACAGCAAGTGTTGTAGCCGTTACGCCAAGTACACCGCCATATTCATACAATTGGACAATCGGAGGACAAACCACATCAAGCATAACAAATCTTTTTCCGGGCACATATTCGGTAAGTATTACAGATGCTAATGGTTGCACAGGAAGTACAACAGCAACGGTAGGCACTAATACTTTTTTTCCGATACAAATAAATTCTTCACCCGATTATTGTGGAAAGAGTATTGGCTCTGCAACTGCAACTCCGCATGCAAACCCACCTTATCAATACAAATGGAATACCACACCAACATATACAACACAAAGTGTGGGTGGTTTAACTACCGGAAACTATATGGTTGTTGTTACTGATGGTTTTAATGCCAACTGTAAAGATTCTGTGGTGGTTATTGTTGGTAACACGCCATCTCTATCTATACAAACAAGTGTTACACCAACGTATTGTAATAAAAATTTTGGCACAGCAACTGCAAACCCAATAGGATATTTGCCTTATCAATATCAATGGAGTACAACAGAAACAACTGCAAGCATCAATAATTTAGTGGCAGGAAATTACACCGTACAAGTAAGTGATTTTTATAATTGCGTAGCCACCACATCGGTTACCATTACTAATCAGAATGATATTCTTACTACACATTTTGAAACGCAACCGAGCGGAGATATATACTCGCTAACACCTGTTACTATTGACATTACACCAAATAGTGGTTGGACTTTAAACAATGGGTATTTATCTGATGGAACTAATTTAAGTTTAACTACCACGCATACGTTTGAACAATCGGGAGATTACACGGCGAGTTATTTTTTTACAAGTGCACATGGCTGTGTAGATACGGTAGTGTATGATATACGAGTTATAGATTATCCAACCTTATATATACCAAATTCTTTTTCGCCCAACAACGATGGAAGAAATGATTTTTTTAAGGCCGAAGGGACCTTTCTTACGTCGTTTGAAATGTATATTTATGATAGGTGGGATAATTTAATTATCAAGCTGGATGACGTTGATAAAACCTGGAACGGAAAACAAAAAGGAATAGAAGCGCCTGCAGATGTATATGTTTATAAAGGTATTGCGACTGATGTTGCTGGAAAGCAAATTAGTTTTCATGGGCAAATAAACCTGATAAGATAATGTTGTATTTGCGTTAGGGATTAGCTCATTGTTTCTGTTTTTGAATTGCTTCGCTGAATGCTAAAAAAGCATTTGTAACGGAAAACCCACAGGTGTAATCGCCGAGGATTTGCAGCATAAAGCCCGACGGTGCGCTTAGACAAGCTCAGTATGACAAACGCGCCGGAACGCCCAAAAAGGTTATCTTTGCCAAAAATTAGTTTAGTATCATTTACAATTTATAAAATAAACACGTGTCAAACATAGTCGCTATTATAGGTCGCCCAAACGTAGGCAAATCAACACTTTTTAACCGCTTAACCGAAAGCAGACAAGCTATTGTAGATTCGGTAGCAGGCGTTACGCGCGATAGGCACTACGGAAAAGTAGAGTGGAATGGCCGCGAGTTTTCGATAATTGATACAGGTGGATACATTACCGGAAGCGATGATGTATTTGAAGTTGAAATTAGAAAACAAGTACAAATTGCCATAGACGAGGCTAATTTATTGGTGTTTGTGGTTGATAGTACCGAAGGCGTTACACGTTTTGATAAAGATGTTGCGGTATTGATTAGAAAAAGCGGAAAGAAATGTTTTTTGGTGGTAAACAAAATTGATACGCCAGATAAAACACCGTATGCGGCTGAGTTTTATTCGTTAGGTTTAGGTGATGAGGTTTACCCAATATCAGCTGCAAGTGGAGGTGGCACAGGAGAATTATTGGATGACATTATTAAAAATCTTCCAAACCCCGAAGATGAGTTAGAAGAAAAATTGCCGCGTATTGCTATTGTTGGAAGACCAAACGTTGGTAAATCATCATTGACAAATGCTCTATTAGGCAACGAAAGAAATATTGTTACACCTGTTGCGGGCACTACCCGAGATTCTATAAACACACGCTACAATGCTTTTGGAAACGATTTTTGGTTGATTGATACTGCCGGCATTCGAAAGAAAGCAAAGGTTCACGAAGATTTAGAGTTTTACAGCGTAATGCGTTCGATTAGAGCGATAGAAAGTTGCGACGTTATACTTTTAATGATTGACGCTACACTTGGCTTAGAAGCGCAAGATTTGAGCATTTTTGACCTTGCTATTAAAAACCACAAGGGCATTGTAATTTTGGTAAACAAGTGGGATTTAATTGAGAAAGATGCCTCTACTGCCAAAAAAGTTGAAGATGAAATACGTGAGCGTTTAGCGCCGTTTAAAGATGTGCCAATTATTTTTGTTTCGGTATTAGAAAAACAACGTGTTTTAAAAGCGATTGAAGTGGCTATTGAGGTTTATCATAACCGCCGACAAATTATACCAACTCGTAAATTAAACGAGTTTTTTGAGCCTGTGTTGGAAGCGTATCCGCCACCTGCGCTTAAAGGTAAATACGTAAAAATAAAATACGTTACACAAATGAAAGGCATACCTATGTTTATCTTTTTCTGTAACCTACCGCAGTATGTTAGCGAAAGCTACAAACGATACTTAGAAAATAAATTGCGCGAGCATTTTAATTTTTCGGGTGTGCCAATTGAGATTGTAATGCGCAAAAAATAAAATTGGTGCAGTGCAAATATCCATTCACATAAATGAGTTAGGTAAAAAATTTGTAAACGAATGGATTTTTAAGGGTCTTACACTAACTATTACACCGGGTGAAAAGCTGGTTATTCTTGGTTCTAACGGTTCGGGTAAATCAACCTTACTACAAAGTATTTCTTCTTTTTTAATTCCTACAAAAGGTAGTGTTGTTTGGAAAAACGAAAACCAAATTATTGAAGACGATACAATTTACAAGTACCTCAGCATGGCTTCTCCTTATATGGAATTGATTGAAGATTTTACACTAACAGAAACCATCAATCATCAAAAACAATTTAAATCTTTTATAAATAATCTTTCTGCCAAAGAAATTATTGCGTTGATGCAACTTGAACATGCTTCAGAAAAGTATGTGAAACATTATTCTTCTGGCATGAAACAGCGTGTAAAGTTGGGCTTGGCTATTTTAGCTGATTGTCCGGTTTTATTGTTGGACGAGCCCTGCAGCAATTTGGATGCAAATGCAATTACCTGGTATCAAAAAATGATTGCAAACTTTGCGCAACATAAAACCATTTTAGTTTGCAGCAATACAGTTAAAGAAGAATACTCTTTTTGCACCGATAAAATTGAGATAGAGAATTATAAAGTGCAGAAATAAAAAAAGCGTGTTGCCACGCTTCTTTCAAAATACAAAAATCAAAAAATTTACTTTTTAGAAGTTACTTTCTTAGCAGATTTTTTTGCAGCTTTCTTAACCGTCTTTTTAACCGCCGCTTTTTTAGTTGCCGTTTTTGCAACCGTTTTGGTTGCTGATTTTTTTGCACCAGACTTCTTGGCTCCTTTTTTATCAAACGCTGTTGGCATCTGATCTAAAATCATGCGTTTAATTTCGTCTAAAGAAATTGTAGTAAGTTCTTCGGCTGCATATTTGTCTCCATTAGCTTTTCTTTCCAGTTTCAACATTAATTTACCGAAACGTATAAATGGTCCCCAACGACCGTTCTCAACTGCAATTTTTTCATCGTCCCACTTTTGTATAAAACGATTAGCTTCTTTTTCTAATTTTTTGCTCGCTAATTCATCAATATCACTTTGCGATAAATTATCAAAATCGTAAGCACGAGGTACGTTAATATACATACCGCTTAATTTAATAAACGGTCCAAAACGACCTTTACCTTTTGTTACAGGCTCGCCTTTATAAAACGCAATTGGCGCATCAGCCACTTCTTTATCAGCAATTAATTGAATAGCTCTTTCCATATCCACTTTAAATGGATCTTCTCCTTTAGGAATAGAAATAAATGCTTCTCCATATTTTACATAAGGACCAAAACGACCTAAGTTTACAGATATATCTTTATCATTATGAGTGCCTAAATGCGCAGGAAGTTTAAATAAATCCAACGCTTCTTCCAACGTAATCATTTCCATACGTTGGTCTTTGCGAAGACTTGCAAAGCGGGGTTTTTCGCCACCTTCAACGGTTTCGCCAATTTGCGCTAAAGGACCAAAACGACCAATACGCACAAAAATTGGTTTGCCGCTTGCGGGGTCAACACCAAGCACACGTTCGCCGCTGGCACGTTCAGAATTATCAATTGTTTTTTCTACTGTTTTATGAAACGGGCTGTAAAATGTTTTCAGCATTTTAGTCCAGTCTAATTTGCCATCAGCAATTTCATCAAACTCTTCTTCAACTTTTGCTGTAAAGTGAAAATCTAAAATATCAGGAAAATATTGAATCAAGAAATCATTTACAACCATACCAATATCGGTAGGGAATAATTTGTTTTTTTCGGCGCCTGTGTTTTCTGTTTTTGTTTCTTTTACAATATTATTTTTTGCCAGAACAAGGTTTACAAAATTGCGTGGATTGCCTTCTCTATCAGTTTTCTCAACATAATTTCTTTTTTGAACGGTAGAAATAGTTGGCGCGTATGTTGACGGACGGCCTATCCCAAGCTCTTCTAATTTTTTTACCAAACTTGCCTCGGTATAACGTGCCGGATGGTGTGTAAAGCGTTGCGTTGCAGTAATTTCGTTGCTTTGTAAAGTCTGTCCTTGTTGTATTGGAGGAAGAATTGACGAGTTTTCAGATGTTGCGTCAACTTCTTCATCATCCGTGCTTTCCATATATACTTTAAGGAAACCATCAAATTTCAATACTTCACCTTGTGCAACAAATATTTCAGAGGCAGTAGATACTTTAATTTTTGCCGTTGTTTTTTCTAACTCCGCATCGCTCATTTGAGAGGCGATGGTGCGTTTCCAAATCAAATCGTATAAACGTTGTTCGTTACGTTCGCCTTCAACAAATTGCCTATCTATATAAGTAGGACGAATAGCTTCGTGAGCCTCTTGCGCACCTTTACTTTTAGTTTTGTATGTGCGAGGTTGATAATATTTTGCGCCGTAATTTGCATTAATGGCTTTGTCGGCCTGATTCATAGCGGTTTCTGAAAGGTTAACGCTATCAGTACGCATATAAGTTATTTTACCAGCTTCGTATAGTTTTTGTGCCACAACCATTGTCTGCGAAACCGAAAAACCTAATTTTCGCGCGGCCTCTTGTTGTAAGGTAGATGTGGTAAATGGTGCAGATGGCGAGCGTTTGGCAGGCTTAGTTTCTAACGTTTCTATAGTGAAAGATGCAGCTTTACATTTTTCTAAAAATGCTTGAGCTTCCGCTTCAGTTGCAAAACGTTTATCTAATTCGGCTTTAAGAACTGCTTTTCCTGTATTAAATAAGGCAACTACTTTAAATGCAGAAGTTGATTTAAAGTTTTGAATTTCTCTTTCTCTATCTACAATTAAGCGAACTGCAACCGATTGTACACGACCCGCAGATAAACTCGGGCGAATTTTTCTCCATAATATAGGAGATAATTCAAACCCAACTAACCTGTCTAAAACACGGCGGGCTTGTTGAGCGTTTACTAAGTTAATATCTATTTGACGCGGGTTTTCAATGGCTTTTTGAATGGCCGATTTTGTAATTTCATGAAAAACGATGCGCTTTGTTTTCTTTGGATCTAAATTTAATGTTTCGGCCAAATGCCAAGAAATAGCTTCTCCCTCGCGGTCCTCATCGGAAGCTAACCAAACCATATCAGCTCCTTTGCTTAGTTTCTTTAAATCGGCAATTACTCGTTCCTTGCCTTCAGATACTTCGTATGTGGGAGTAAAATTGTTCTCAATATCAACACCATAGCCCTTTTTAACCAAATCTCGAATATGACCAAAACTTGAGCGCACCGTAAAATCTTTACCTAAAAACCCTTCAATGGTTTTAGCTTTTGCGGGTGACTCAACTATAACAAGATTCTTGCTCATTCGTTACCTTTTTAAATAAATAAGACTGCAAAAGAACGATTTTTTATGAAATGGAGAAAAAAATAGCGTTTTAGGTTGTCCTCACTATAAAAAGGAAGGTTTTGAAAACAGTCTTACTACTTAAATTTTACTGCATTTGTTTTATGATGTTTGAAATTTCGCCTCAAAGACATAAACTGTTAAACGCCATAAACCTAAAAATAAATAGAGGTTTGTTTTTTATAATTACGGGATATAGGATAGTTTTGTAAAAATTAAACGCACTTTTTCTTTGCAAAAAAAAGCCATCATTATTGGGTCGGGGGTAGCAGGTTTGGCAAGCGCTATAAGGCTTTCGCTTAGTGGGTTTGAGATAACCCTTTTTGAAAAAAACAACTACCCGGGCGGTAAGCTAACCGGTTTTAAAAAAGGAAACTATTTTTTTGATGCCGGGCCCAGTCTGTTTACACAGCCGGAAAACATTGAAGAGTTATTTAACTTAGCCAATGAACCCATTTCAAATTATCTTGAGTATGATGCACAGGCTATTTCCTGTAAATACTTTTATGAAGATGGCTCTATTATTAATGCCTACACCAATCCACAAGATTTTGCCAACGAACTGAAAACAAAATTAGGAGAGGATGCCTCTAAAGTTATTTCATACCTTAAACAATCTGAAAAAACTTACAACAACATTGGCACTATTTTTTTGAACTACTCGCTGCACAAAATAGCTACTCTTTTTTCTGCACCTATTTTAAAAGCTTTAAAGGCGGTAAAACCCGGTTTTTTATTTGGAACGCTACATCAATTAAACGCCAAACACTTTACAAATAAAAAAACTGTTCAGTTGTTTGATCGGTATGCTACCTTTAATGGCAGTAATCCGTATAAAGCGCCGGGTATGCTTAGTTTAATTCCGCATTTAGATAATAACATTGGTACCTTTTACCCAAAAGGAGGCATGATTTCTATTGCCAATGCGCTCTATAAACTGGCTGTAAAGTTGGGAGTAAAATTTAATTTTAATTGTTTAGTAGATAAAATAATTACTGAGAACAATAAAGTAAAAGGGGTTTCCATTAACCAAGAAATTTTTTATGCAGATGTGGTAGTAAGCAACATGGATGTTTATTTTACGTATAAGCAATTGCTAAAAGATGACAAAAAAGCCAAACAAATTTTAAAGCAGGAAAGAAGCAGTAGCGCCCTTATTTTTTATTGGGGAATTAAAAAAAGTTTTCCTCAATTGGAATTGCACAATATTTTTTTTGCAACTGATTATAAAAAAGAGTTTGATTCTTTATTTAATAGCAAAACCATTTATAACGACCCCACGGTTTACGTAAATATTACCGCTAAGTGCGAGCCCGGATTGCACTGTCCCAAGGGGAAAGAAAACTGGTTTGTGATGGTAAACACGCCTGCAAATACCGGACAAAATTGGGAGGTGTATCAACAGCAATACAAAAAAAATATTATTACTAAATTAAATAAGTTATTGCAAACGGATATTGAACCACTGATAGAAGTTGAAGAGGTGCTGTCTCCATTAACCATTGAAAGCAAAACCAAAAGTTATATGGGCTCTATTTACGGCACTAGTTCTAACGGAAAGTTAGCTGCGTTTTATAGGCATCCTAATTTCTCTAAAGCAATTAAGGGCTTGTATTTTGTGGGTGGTAGCGTACATCCGGGCGGCGGAATACCCTTGTGTTTGCAATCGGCAAAAATTACCAGCAAAATTATTGAAGAAGATTTTAGTATAAAAATTTAAGATTTTTAACCCGTGTTTAACGATATCCATACTAAAAAAAACTTGGCTCTTTTCATTGCTTTACTTTTTCATGTAAGTGGTTTAATAGGTATTTTATTTACTGTATACAAACCGTGGTTTATAGAAAAAACAACCTTTAACCTACTTTTAATGTTTGGCTTACTGGTGTGGGTGCAAAGTCAAAAAAATAAAATATTTTTTCTGTTTTTAGGTTTCACTTTTGTTGTGGGTATGTTAACCGAAATAATTGGAGTTAATACCGGTTTAATTTTTGGTCATTATCAGTACGGTAATTTAATGGGGGTCAAGTTTTTTGGCGTTCCTTGGCTAATAGGTCTTAACTGGTTTAACGTTGTTTTTTGTAGCGGAGTTTTAGCCTATGCAATAAAAAATTTAGTCGTAAAGAAATTAAATGTATTAGTTGTTGAGGAAAATTTGATACTAAACACATTTTTCGTTGCCCTTGTAGGCGCAACAATTGCTACAGCATTCGATTTTATTTTAGAGCCAGCAGCTATAAAATTAGGCTTTTGGCAATGGCAAAATAATACTATTCCTGTTTACAATTTTCTCTCGTGGTTTATTATCAGCTTTATTCTGCTCCTTTTTTTTAATAATACAATAGCTGACAAAAAAAACAATTTTGCTATTCAGTTAATGTTCATTCAAATTCTATTTTTTATTTTTTTAAATTTCTTTTTATAAGAAGTTTTTTAGAGTAAATCAGGCATTTAGTGGGGTGCTGGTTTTGCTTAATTTGTGTTGAAAAAGTGTTACATTAAGCAAAATAAGAAGCATCCCGTAAAACGTATCTTCAAAAGGAATTGTAAACATTCTAACTCCTACGTTTTCATTGTTGTTATATATAACCACGGGCTCATCAATAAAACTACCGGTTAAAATACCGTTAGCTATGAAAAAAGGAATGAGAATAAAAACAAATGAAATAAAGAACCTGGACATATAACTTGTTTTTTTAATGGCGTGATAAAACAACAGAGCAGAAGTAAGAAAAAAAGTGACAGAAGTATATAGTTTTTGAAGGTTAACAAGCGCCACTAACAATAAACCAAGTGCCAGTATCCACGAAAAAATAATTGCATTTGAATTGTTGAACGAAAGCTTCTTGGAAGTATTAACCGCAAAAAAAGTAAACACGCAGGCATATGGTATAAAAAGAAAAAACAAAACTTCTTCTATCGGTAAATTAAAAAAATAAATGCCAGTTACGTATTTTGAATTAAAAGACCATACACCCAGTTTAGTAAAAAGTATGTCCCATAAAATAAAGACAGCCGCAGAAATTAAACAAGGCCAAATAAAAAACTTTATTTGTTTGTAGAAGGGGGCTTTAGGATAAAACGAAAAAAGTAGCGGAAAAAAAAGACATAAAAAGTCTACTAGTAAGTAAGTGAAGTTTTTATTCATTTGCTCTTTTATATTTTATAGCCTCTACAAAATATTTAACGGGTACACACAACATGCCAAAACATTCTCCGTCTTCTTTATTTAAATGTTTATGATGCATTTTATGCGCTTTACGTATTGCCCTTAAATACGCGTTGTTTGAGCGGGTAAAGATTTTAAACCGTTGATGTATAAAAATTTCATGCACCAAAAAATAAGCAAACCCGTAAGCGGCGATTCCAAGACCAATAAATAAAAGATAATTGTAAATAGGTAGGACAGAGCCCGTAATAATTAAAAGCATAGAGGGTATAGCAAAAATTACAAAAAAGTAATCGTTCTTTTCAAAAAAATGAGCGTTGTCTTTATTGTGATGGTCTTCATGCAGGTTCCATAAAAAACCATGCATTACAAAACGATGAGTAAGCCATGTAACGCCTTCCATTGCAAAAAAAGTACCTAATGTTATTAAAAATGAATTCATTTTATAAGGTGTTTTTTACGCGTTCAAAAATAAGTTTAAACCACTCGGTATAATTGTTCGGATTATTTTTTACGTCT
>CAIXZI010000011.1 GCA_903923915.1 uncultured Bacteroidota bacterium | reverse complement strand
TTCAATCAAATATTTACACCGTTACAGAATCTCCAAAAGAAATTTCAATTGTTCCCAAAAACAAGAAATGTATTATTAAATGGCTACCCGAAACATCCAGGTATTACTCGGTAGATATTTACAGAAAGACAAATGACGCCCCTACCGAGAAGAAAATAACTGCTGATCCAATTGTTATTTCAAAAACAAAAGGGAAAAACGGAAACTATGAATATCCTGAAAAGTTTTTTATAGATGAAAAAGTAAAAGAAGATTCTACCTATTATTATTTATTTAAAGCCATTGATTTCTTTGGAGAAGAGTCATCGTTTTCTGAACCTATAAAAATTTTTTTAAAAGATATTCAAGCGCCATCTCCCCCTATTTATTCTGGAAGAAAAATAAAAAGCAAAAATGTTACAATTAGTTGGAGAAAAAAATTAATTGAACCCGATTTTATTGGATACAACATATACCGATCACCAAGTAGTGATACAAATTATAAAAAGGTGAATACCCAAATCATTTCAAAATCAGACACATCTTATACAGATGAAGTTGATGATTTTAGGTTATATAATTATTTTATTTCTGCTGTTGATAAAGATGAAAACGAAGGCTATTCTAACTTGATAAAAGTTGATTTTTTTGATGATATACCGCCACAGGCACCTAAAAATTTAAAGTTAAAATCAGATACCGGTAAGATTATTTTAACTTGGGATAAAAATCCGGAAAATGATTTGTGGGGTTATTTTATTTATAGAACTATTAATAAAAATAAAGAAAATTATGTACTAATTACTCCTTCGCCTATTGCAACAAATAAATACATAGATAAGTTACCGGATAACGCAAAAAACAAATTTCTATATAAGGTTTTAGCTATAGATAAAGCGTATAACAAAAGTGGGTACTCTGAATTTGCCACAGCTTCATTACCCGATATTTATCCGCCACTACCCCCCTTTATAAAAACATACTTTATAAATGAAAAAAAACAAGCTGTAATTGAATGGGTTAAAAATGCTGAAAAAGATTTAAAAGGATACGATTTATTTAAAACAATTAAAAAAAATGAAGAAACCAAAACAGAAAAAGTTAATGTAAATATTATTGAAGCATCACTTTATAGATATATAGATAGAGATATTGACGAAGGTAATTCTGCCAATTATTATTTGATTGCTTATGACAGCACTGGCAATGCATCAAAAAAATCTAACATCGTAAAACTATTGGTAAAGAAGGTTATTAATAAAGAAGAAATAGTATTTACAAAAATTAAAGCAAATGCTATTCCTTCAAAAAAAGCTATTGAAGTAAAATGGAATGTGTCATCAAATGAAAACTTAACGTACGTTGTTTTTTGTAAAAAAAATGTAGAGAAAAATTTTAACCCTATTTCCGGGAATTTGACAAATGAAAGCTACAAAATAACTAATGTGGTTAAAGAATTTACTTATCAAATTCAGATTAGGGCTTATAACAACATTGGTTTAGTTGCACAAAGTGAAATAGTGGAAG
>CAIXZI010000010.1 GCA_903923915.1 uncultured Bacteroidota bacterium | reverse complement strand
TTGTTTGCCCCGCTCCATTGTATGTCTTTTTTTTCTTGGCTGATATTTTTAATTCGCATTAACGATATATCCATCCCATCTTTCACTTCACTGTTGCTTTTTTCAAAAGTTTCAATTACTAATTCCCTTGTTTTATCTAATATTTCTCCAGTATTTTTTAATCCAAACTCTTTTACTGCCCTGTTTAAGGCGTTAGAACAAACAACAGAAACCATAGCCCCTGGCACCCCATGCCCTGTGCAATCTGCTGCTGCAATGTATGTGTAATCGGATGTGGTATGCATCCAGTAAAAATCTCCGGCAACAATATCTTTAGGTTGGTAATAAATAAAACTATTAGGAAAATGTTTTTTCACTTCTTCTATTGACGGCAAAATGGCTTGCTGTAATCTTTTGGCGTAAGTAATGCTATCTGTAATTTCTTTGTTTTTTTCTTCTACAATACCTTTTTGTTCTTCAATTACACCTTTTTGCTTTTTAGTTACTTTAAATCTATTGAACATGAATACCGCAAAAACTAATGCAACAAATAAAAATAAATACAAAACAAATTGCTTTTCTTTTTCAGCTTTTAATTTAACCGCCATAGTTTGTTTTTCGTGCGCCGTTTCTAAACTATCAGCTGCCAACTTTTTATCAAAATCATATTGCATTTGCAATTTGGTGGTTTCTGTTTCGTTGGCCTCGGTTAATTGTTTTTCTTTATTTTGAGTTAACTCAACAAACATAGCTAAAGCCTCTTTGTATTTTTTTTGCTTTAAATTTATTTCGTACAGCAATTCAGATGCAAGGATAATATTATTGGTTAAGTCTAATTCTTTAGAAAGTTTATAAGCTTTCATGGCGTTAGAAGCTGCTTCATCGATTTGATTAGTTTCTAATTTTAATCGGGCTAGAGATATTAAGGTGCTTGATAAACCTCTATCATCTTCAGTATTAATTCTTGTTTGTAAGCTTTTTGCATACCACTCATTAGCTTGCTCATAGTTGCCCTCATCTTGATAAAACGAACCAATGTTTTGCTGCCTTTTTCCTATCTCTATTAGGTTATTTAATTTTACTTCTATAGCTAAACTTTTTAAGTAATAATTTAGAGATAGTTTTTTTGTTTTTTTAGTTGCCCCATAAATAATAGCCTAATTGTTTAGTGTATTAGATATGGACTTTATATTGTTTTTTTTCTCGGCTATGGCTAAACTTTTTTTATAATAATCTATAGCTTGTGCAGTATCTGATTGGTTTTTATAAACTCCGGCAATGTTGTTGTACGACTCCATCATACCATCTTCATCATTAATGCTCTCTCTAATTTTTACCGATTGTATATAGTAGTGCAAGGTTTTGGCGTAGCTGCCATGTAGGTAATATACCACCCCAATATTATTATAGGCCAATGATTTTATTTGGTTATACTCATACGCTTGTTTAGCAGGCAACTCTTCTTCTTTTAAGGCATCTAATAGGTTTAGTGCTTGTTGACAAAGAGGCAATAAAGTATCGGGGTTTTGGTTGTATAATAACTCAGCTAAGCTTACCAAAGCTTTTGCTTTTTTTAAAGCAGCGGTGTTAGTTGAAATAAATTTGTTTAAAGAATCTATTTTTTTTGTTTCCTCAACATTAGGCTGGCTAATAAGCTGCAAGGAAAATATAAGGCAAAAGCATATATAAACAAAATGCCTCATATTAATCTTGCTTTAGGCGCTTCCACTTGTTTTTTGCATACATAGGCAAGCCTAAAGTAATATTAAAGTTGTTTATGTATTTATTGCCAGATACACTTGCGGTAGATATGTAACTATTATTACTATAATATTGAGGGTAACGAAAGCCCGAATAAGTCCAATTTGTGCCAAAACTTTTAGGTACGTAGCCAAAGTTATATTCTAAGCCAACCATTACATGATATAAATGAAAATTTAAACCAATCGTATTTAGTAAATTAACGTCGTGGCTGCCGCCAGAGTAATTTTTTAAAGTGAAAGGTGGATTTGTTGCATAATGTCCGGTTTCATCGGAAGTTTCAACACTAGTAGAAATGCCAAATTTATAATATACATCAATCATATATTGTTTTAAAATTAGTGTAGAATACAATAGGCCTAGTTTACTGCTTACTGTAAAGCTACGTTGATTTTTATTGTAAACTATTGAAGAGTTAACACTATCTGTAAATAGAGCACTATTACTCCAATCTGATCTTTCATACCTTACATTAAACAAAGTCCAATCTAATGATAGTTTATTAGTTTTATTAATACGCCATAAAGTAAAAACCTTGCCAACTTCAAGGGAGAGAGAAGTTTTGTTTTTTACATTAAGCTTAGGTGTTTGGTTTATTGTAAAAAAAGTTGTGTTTGTATAGTCCGGCTTTGGATTTATAGTATAGTAATCATTCTCTGCTAATGAGACACCTCCTTTTATATACCAAAAACCTCCTTTAAACCGACGCAAATATTTTTGATCTTTGTTGTATGTAGTTATTGTTTTAGAGTCTGGTAAAATCATATTGGGATGGCTAACAATGCCACTAATTTTTGCTTTTATATTAGAGTTGGCCAAACCTTTGTTGCTTAGTTTGCGCAGCAATGCGGTATCGTTTTTGGCTAAGTTATACATGCCGTTAATGCGTGCAATAAAGCCATTACCTGTTTTTTTACTGGCTGCAGATGCAATGCCTACCACATGCCCTTTGCTATTAAATACGGGACCGCCACTATTGCCGGCACTAATGTTGGCATCGGTTTTTATATAGCCATAATCTGCATTAACCATATAATCAAAACCGCTGTGTTTACCATATTGCAGGGTGCTTTGGTCGCGCAACATCACATCTAAATTACCATCATACTGCTGCGGAAATCCATACACACAAAGGTCTTCGCCCTGGTAGGTAGAATCTGAATTGCCTAACGTAACCGGATTAAATTTTTCATCTATTTTTTCGCCGTTTGCTTTAGAGGTAATTTGCAAAATGGCTCCATCAAAATTGGCGGTATCTATGGCTAATATTTTAGCATTGTATAAGTGATACGAGTTTTGATCTGGTCTATCATATACCTGCACTAAAATTTTCATTTTAGTTACGTAATTAACGGTATAAAAAGTGTTTTGTAAATCAGTTGCTTTATAAATGTCTTTTTCTGTGTAAAAGCTTTTGTTTTCTTTGTCGTAATAGGTGTAATCTATAATGCCAAGTGCATACTCTACAACATGTCTATTGGTAAAAATTACGCCATCTTCGGTAACAAAAAAACCGCTTCCTCTGCCATAATAGCCGCTACCTGGTTTTTTAGAGTCGGCTATGGTGTCTATTAGTAAAATTTTAACGGTAGCGTTAAAATTTTTAGATGCAATAACTTTAGAATCTATAGTGCCATATTGAGCAAAAGCACTTATAGAAAAAAGGATAAATAATGTGTAAAGTATATTTTTCTTCATACAGTTTTTAGTTTTGCTAAACTACAAAAGCAAGTAACGGCTTTGGCTATTACTTGCTTATTTAATATCTCCTCAAAAGAGGCAG
>CAIXZI010000009.1 GCA_903923915.1 uncultured Bacteroidota bacterium | reverse complement strand
GCCGCCGATGAACTGAAAAGCTTTAGAAATAAATTTTATTTTCCAAGGTTAAATGGCAAATCAACTATTTATTTTACAGGAAACTCTTTAGGCCTTCAACCAAAAACTACGCAAGATTATGTGTTGAATGAGTTAGAAGATTGGGCCAGTTTTGGTGTAGAAGGTCACTTTCATGCACGTAACCCTTGGTTCTCGTACCATGAAATTCTTACTGAAAAAACTGCAAAAATTGTAGGTGCATTGCCGGCGGAAGTTATAATGATGAATCAACTTACGGTTAATTTGCATTTATTGCTAGTGTCGTTCTATCGTCCAACTAAACAACGCTACAAAATTATTTGTGAGGCAAAAGCTTTTCCCTCTGATTTATATGCTTTACAATCGCAAACCAAGTTCCATGGTTTTGATTATAAAGAGGCACTTATACAAATTGAACCTCGCGAAGGTGAAAAGAGTTTGCGTACCGAAGATATTTTAAAAACCATCGAGGAACATAAAAACGAATTAGCTGTTGTGTTGTTTGGCGGTATTAATTATTATAGCGGACATGTACTTGACATGAAAACCATTACCGAAGCTACTCACAAGGCAGGTGCTTATTGCGGCTTTGATTTGGCACACGCTGCGGGAAATATAAAATTAAATCTGCACGATTGGCAAGTTGATTTTGCTTGCTGGTGCAGTTACAAATATTTAAATGCCGGTCCGGGTAGTGTTGCCGGGGCTTTTGTACACGAAAAACATTTACGCAATTTTGATCTTCCTATTTTTGCCGGATGGTGGGGACATGATAAAGAAACTCGTTTTAAAATGGAGCCTGAGTTTATACCAATGCCTACTGCAGAGCGATGGCAATTAAGTAATGCACCTGTTTTGTCTATGGCAGCTTATAAAGCCTCTCTTGATATTTTTGATGAAGCAGGTATGGATAAGTTAGTTGCCAAAAGCAAAAATCTTACAGGCTATTTAGAGTTTATTATTAATCAGGTTAATGGTTTAACTGATACACCTGAAAAATATTTCGAAGTAATAACCCCTGCTGATAGAAGTTGTCAGTTATCTGTTGTTCCACACGGGCGTGGTAAGGAATTATTTAATCAGCTTACCGCACACGGTGTTATTGCCGATTGGCGTGAGCCCGATGTAATACGCATGGCGCCTGTACCTTTGTACAATTCGTTTGAAGACGTATTTCAATTCGGACAAATATTATTGCATCTTTGTGCTAAGTAAAATTTTAAAAATTCTATCATGAAATCGAAGATTCACAAATTCACGGATGTAACTATAAATAAAAATATTTGTAAAAACCTTTCTATCTTAATTTTATTCGCCTGCGGCGGAAATAAAGAGCAAGAACAAGCAAAAAATTTGGGCATTATTGAAACGCATCCTGTGCATGGTGCTATTGTGCAAGCAAGCTTTAAAGTATTAGGCAATTGCGAAACCTGTAAAGATAATATTGAAACTGCAGCACGTTTTAAAGGTGTTACCTTTTGCGCATGGGATACTGCCACTAAAGTTTGTACTGTAACCTATGATGGTAGAGAAACCAATGTAGATGCTATTGAAAAAGCTATTGCTGCTGGTGGTTATGATACAGATGGATATAGAGGTGATGATAAGGCTTATGCTGAATTAGCACCTTGCTGTCAGTACGATAGAAAAAAATAAAGGGGTTATTCTTTAATAAACTTAACTGTGGCTAAATTTTTGTTGTTTTGTTTTACATACAAAAAGTATATGCCAGAGTTCAACCTTTCTATATTGATATAGCTGCTTGTTGTATTTTCAGTTAAAACTGTTTTACCTAAAACATCAAGCACCTGTATAATAAGCAAATCATTACTTGGTTTATTCAAACTAAAATTTAAAATACCGTTGCTTGGGTTAGGGTATAAACTAAAATTAATATTTTGCTTCTCAATTTCAGTTACACTCATTAAATTGGTTAAACAATACTGTCTAAAAAAACGCCAAATTTCTTTGCATGCATTAATATCCTGATTTGTGTTAACGTTCGATATAGGATAAGGAGATCCTGGCCAAGAGTGCCCACCACCAATTATTTTAAAAAATTCAACGGTACTATTTGAATTTCCGCCGCTGTAAACATAATGCTCTGCTGTACAATTGTCGCTGTTGTTAATGTTAGGCATTGCCGTAAAAGCAGGTGTGGTATTACAATTATTTATGCTCACCCAACGTTTGATTAAAGTATCTATATTGATAGAGCTTACAATTCCTCCATTGCCCGTATATGATACCGTAGCATCTGACGTGCCATGAAATTGCATAACCGGTAACGGATGCGATGGATTACATACACTTATGTGGTTTGACATCATACTACCAGAAACAGATGCAAT
>CAIXZI010000008.1 GCA_903923915.1 uncultured Bacteroidota bacterium | reverse complement strand
TAATTAAAATGAAAAAGAAAGTATATGTACATATAAAGTACGACAGTTGTTGTTGTTGCTATATGATAATGTTTTAACTGTATTTGAAGTTTCGGCAAATACAGTTTATTGTAAAACCGAAACAAAAAATTCAAATAAATAATAGTTAAAAAAATGAACAGAGAAATATATCCAAAATTAACCCTTGTGGGTGCAGGCCCAGGAGATGTAGAATTAATAACAGTTAAAGGTTTAAATGCATTGAAAACCGCAAACGTTGTATTATACGACGCCTTAGTAAATAAAGAACTATTAAATTTTGCGCCGAATGATGCATTAAAAATTTACGTTGGTAAACGCAACCATCATCACGCATATACCCAAGAACAAATAAATACACTTATTGTAGATTTTGCTTTCACTTACGGACATGTTGTTCGGTTGAAAGGCGGCGATTCTTTTGTTTTTGGCAGAGGCCAGGAAGAAATAAACTACGCAAAAACATTTAATATAGAAACAGCTGTTGTACCCGGTATATCAAGTTCTATTGGCGTTCCGGCATTAAGCGGAATACCCGTTACACATCGTGGTGCAAGCGAAAGTTTTTGGGTTATAACAGGTACAACCAAAGAAAATAAATTATCAAAAGACGTTTTGCTGGCTGCTAAAACAAATGCAACCGTAGTTATTTTAATGGGACTTGCCAAGTTGGAGGAAATAACTGAGGTGTTTAAATCTGCGGGAAAAGAAAATACGGCTATTGCGCTTATTCAAAATGGTTCATTATCTAATCAAAAAATTGCTTTAGGAACCATTGAAACCATTGTTGAGATAGCCGAGCAAGGAAGCATCAAAGCACCTGCCATTATAATTATTGGCGAAGTAGTAAAACAGCACGATGATTTTCCGCTGGCCTTAACTAACCTAAATTATTTGTTTAACTAAAATAAATTGCATTAAAAATGAAAACACATATAAAATCAATCAGAAATAAAGAAAACATAAAAATTCCCATACGAGTATTAATTATTGCTTTAGTAATTTTTACAAAATCTATGTACGCACAACAACCTTATTTAATAAGTGGGGAGGTAATAGATACTACAAAAAAAGGTGTGCCGGGTATTAATGTTCAGGTTAAAGGAACTATTAATGCTACGTCAACCAATGCCGATGGAAAATTCACTTTAAAAACAACGGCTTCATTTCCTTTTACTCTGGTATTTGCAGGTATTGGATATGGAACGCGCGAGCTTGAAATAAAAGACAAAAACACATCATTGGTTGTTGCTATAAATACACAAAGCGAGTTGATTGACGAAGTGGTTGTATCTGCTTCTCGTATTGCAGAAAGTCAACTTAAATCTCCGGTAAGTATTGAGAAACTTGATATACGCGCTATTAAAGAATCATCTACTTCCAGTTTTTATGATGCGATAGAAAACATAAAAGGTGTACAGTTTACAACCTTAAGTTTAGGATTTAAAGTTCCCAACACACGTGGTTTCAACAACACCAACAACTATCGTTTTTTGCAATTGGTTGATGGTGCTGACAATCAATCACCCGGACTTGGTTCTTCTATTGCCAATGCGGTTGGTCCTAATGAATTAGATATTCAAAGTATAGAATTAATTCCGGGTGCATCTTCTGCTTTATATGGAATGAATGGATTAAACGGTTTAACAAATTTAAAAACTAAAAGTCCGTTTACATACAAAGGTTTAAGCGTCTATCAAAAAACCGCCGTAAATCATGTAGATGGGAATGATCATGCACCAAGTGCTTATACCGAAACTGCATTGCGTTATGCCAATACTATTGGAAGTAAATTTGGGTTTAAAATAAATGGTTCATTTACACAAGGCACCGATTGGATTGCAAATAACAAAACCAGGCATATTATTATTATTTCTTATTTATTTATCTTTGAATATGTATATTTTTTTT
>CAIXZI010000007.1 GCA_903923915.1 uncultured Bacteroidota bacterium | reverse complement strand
AATTACATTATACAACCGGCAAATACAGTTTATTTGCCAAAATTGTATGTAGAGATACCGAGCATTTACGTATGATACTTAATGATAAAATTCAACCTATAAAAGGCGTAGAGAGAACAGAAACTTTTATTTCATTGGAAGAAAGTATAAGAAAACAACTTAAAATCGAATAGACTTCCGCTTTCATTTTATTTTTGAGCTTACCACTTACTTTAAATTGCATTTTGAATACGTATGCTTTCTATATGAATTGCTTCCATGTATGTTTTCATAAACTCTTCGCTAAGTTCAACCTGTTTTGCTTTTTGCAAAGCTCTTTCAATTATTTCGTTATAGCGTGCCGCTTGCAAAATAGTTACTTTACTTTGCTTTTTTATGTTCCCTATTTCTTTAGCCACTTTCATTCGGTTAGATATTAAAGATATCAATTCTTCATCCAAATAATTAATTTGTTCTCTAAGGCTTTCTAATTTATTTGTGAATTCACCTTCGCTTGAAGATGTCTTCTTCCAAATAATTTTATCTAACAAATTTCCAAGTTCATTAGGTGTTATTTGCTGATTTTTATCTGTTAATGCTGAGTCTGGGTCAAAATGAGATTCAATCATTAAACCATCATAATCTAAATCAACACTTTTTTGCGCAACAGCATATAAACCAGTTCTATTTCCACAAATATGAGATGGATCAGAAATTAGCGGCAGATTGGGAAACAAGCGTTTCATCTCTATAGGAATTTGCCACATAGGTACATTACGATACTCTGTGTTTCCATACGAAGTAAACCCTCTGTGAATTAAACCAATATCTGTTATACCAACTTTTTGTAAACGCTCTATTGCACCAACCCATAATTTACTATCGGGGTTAACCGGATTTTTTATTAGTACCGTTGTTTTAGTTCCTTTTAGCGCATCAGCAAGTTGCTGAATACTGAATGGATTAACCGTTGTGCGAGCACCTATCCACAAAACATCCACATCAAAACTTAAAGCATCTTCTACGTGTTTGGCTGTTGCAACTTCTACTGCGGTTTTTAGTCCGGTTAGTTGTTTTGCTTTCAATAGCCATGATAAACCTTTTGTACCAACGCCTTCAAAGCCACCGGGGTTTGTTCTTGGTTTCCAGATACCAGCGCGCAGTATATCTATTTTTTTTAAAGAAGCTAATTCCGATGCAGTATGCAATAATTGTTGCTCACTTTCAACACTGCACGGCCCGGCAATAATTAATCCTTTTTTGTAGATTAAATTATGTGCTTCGGTATTAATGTTTTTACTTTTTGTTTCCATCAGTTCAAATTTTTATAAATATTGTTCACTTTAGATTCTATAGTTTTGTAAGATTCTCTTTTGTATAAGCCTAAAACTTTTAAACTAATTGTTTCCTTTTCTATAGCTTTTAAAGTCTTATCGAAAGTGGTTTTATCATCAAATTCAATATCCAAGTGAAATGAGTACGCATTAGGATCACTTGGAATAGGAACACTTTGAATTTTAGTTAAATTCAATTTATACTCTTTAATGATGGCCAACACATCGCTTAATTTACCGGGCGCATTTTTTGTTTGAAGTGTTATCGATGCTTTATTAGCACCCGCTTCATAATCTGCCTCTTTGCTAAGTATATAAAATCTGGTAAAATTTTGTTTTACATCGCCCACATTATCATTCAACACTTCTAAATTATAAGTTTTGGCTATAGCCGGTCCGGCAATAACAGCAAGCGTTCCAGAGGTATCTTCTGCAACCATTTTAGCGCATGATGATGTGTCTTTGTATTCGGTTACTGTTACACCTTCGTTTTCTGATAAAAATATCTGGCTCTGACCTAAAGCCATTGGATGAGAAATTATTTCTCGTACATTTTTTAACGTAACGCCCTGCTTTGCTAATAATTGAAGCTCAATGGGCAAATACGTTTCTCCAATAATTTTTAAATCATAGCTTTCAATTAGCTGATAGTTTAATAAAATACTGCCAGCCACTTTGTTTTCTATGGCAATAATTCCGTAATCGGCTTTATTGTTAGCTATTTTATTGCACACTTCTTTGAACGATCCGCAGGATAAAACAGATACTTCTTCGCCGAAATATTTTTTAGCGGCCAAATCATGAAACGATGCTACCGAGCCTTGTATGGCAATTAAATGATTTCTCATATTATAAAATATTAATGTTTAGTTCTTTCAATTCTGCACTTAATTCATCAGGCCAAATGCTGCTTTGCACTTCGGCAATATGCTTTTTCTGCAATAGCAACATAGCTAACCTTGATTGACCAATCCCTCCACCAATGGTATATGGTAATTCGCCTTTCAATAATTTTTTATGCCATTCTAATTTTTCTCGTTCAACACTATCTGTAACCAGTAGTTGTTTGCGCAACGATTCAGGACTTACACGAATTCCCATAGAAGAAATTTCGAAAGCTCTTTTTAAAACGGGGTTCCACACAACAATATCTCCATTTAAACCTTTTTTACCCTTACTCGTTTCTGTAATCCAATCATCATAATCAGGCGCACGACCATCGTGTTTTTTTCCATCGGCTAATTCTCCGCCAATGCCAATAATAAACACAGAACCATTTTGTTTACAAATTTCGTTCTCTCTTTCTTTAGGAGTTAAGGTCGGATAAAGTTGCAGCAGCTCTTCTGTATGAATGAACGTTATTTCTTTAGGAAGAAATTTCTTTAGTTCGGGATACACAGCCGTAATATATTTCTCTGTTTCAAGTATGGTTAAATATATATCAGCAACAATTTTTTTCAGATAAGGTAATTGCCTGTTGCTTTCAAGAATTACTTTTTCCCAATCCCATTGGTCAACGTATATACTGTGTACTTCCGATAAATCTTCATCCGGACGAAGTGCTTTCATATCCGTATATAAACCCTCTCCTGGTTTAACTTGTAACCGTGCAAGTTTTAATCTCTTCCACTTAGCTAATGAATGAACAATTTCAACACTAGCTGAGGGAAGGTCTTTTACCTTAACCGTAACAGGGCTTTCAATGCCATTCAAGTCGTCGTTAATACCACTGCCTTTAACAACAAGCAAAGGAGCCTCTACTTTAATTAAATTTAATTTCTTACTAAGTTGTAAGGCAAAATGTGCTTTCAAACTTGAAATGGCACTTTCTGTTTGGTACTCAGTTAACACCGATTGATACTTTTTTGTTTTTTGCTTGATTGTTTCCATGTATTTATTTTTTTATTGGTTTATAAACGAAAAGCCCCGCTTAATTAGGCAGGGCTTTATTAATTAAAATAGAATGCCTTGCCTTTAGGGAGGAGTATTAAAAAAATTATGACTAAAATTATTTACTCTCATTTTATTCTGTTTTGAGTTCAAAAAAAAAGCCTTCTAAATTAGAAGGCTTTTAGTGTATTATTAGTACAATATCCTTCCTGCTTCAATCTTTAAAATTGAAGAAACAGAAATTATTATT
>CAIXZI010000006.1 GCA_903923915.1 uncultured Bacteroidota bacterium | reverse complement strand
GTCATCCTGAGCCTGTCGAAGGATTATGATTGCATAATATCGTCTGCAATAGCCTTGTTTGCCAAGTTTTGAAAAGAAAAAGTAGTTGAGTTTTTTTCTAATAATTGAAGGATATGCAAATATTGAGATAAGAAACGTTTGGCAGCCTTAGGTTTATTTTGTTCGCTTGCGGCAATTCCTAATTCAAAAAGTATATCGGCTAAGGCTTGCTGTTTTTGTGGCGAATAATCATTTACATCGGTATCATGCTCTATGGTTTCTATATCAAAATCTTCGCCCAATAAGCTTTTTAAACCTGTTTTTGCAGCTAATTGCATTTCAAAAACCGACTTTTTTTCTTTTCTTAAATTTAAAATATAACCTAATAAAAGGGCCAGCTTTTCAAATTCGCGCTCTATAAAATCTTTGCGATACATCATGTAAAGTTACATTAAATCATTGCTTATCAAAGCAGGGGAGTGGAGTTATTTTATTTTGTAAGCACCGGTTGGTTCAACCATAATTTGCGGAAGAAGCTTTTTTTCTTCAAAATAATTATAACCAGCAGCAAGGTTGTTCCAAAAGTCTGTTAGTGTTTTGGTGTTTTGTTTTTTCGATTCTTCAAGATGTTTTACATCCAATTTAAACGGAAAACTATGCACAACAACATCATGTCCGCCACCTTTGCTAAACAAACAAATTAAATACAGTTCTTTTATTTTATCGTCGGTAATGGGTATGCAGCCAATGGTTACGCAATTGCCATGTACCATAATCTCTCCACCAAAAGGTTTGCGCCCTAAAATTTTATCGCTTTGGTTTGGATAATCTACCTGCATGGCCAAATAATAATCGCTATACGCATTAAAGAAATTTATTTTGTAAAATCCTTCGGGCACTTGTAAATCTCCTTCGGTGCGCTTTGGACCTAAGATGCCAGAACTTCTGCAAATGGCATAGCTTGTGTAATAAATGTATTTATCTGCATTTTTTGTTTTAAGCCAAACTTCAACTGTTTTTTCTTCTTTAAAAACACGAATTAAAACTTTAAAGTCACTCGAATCAATACCTTTTGCTTTAAAGGTTTTAGAGATGTTGCTCCATTTTTCTTTATAGGCTTGCGCTACATGTGGGTATTTTAATTGCTGCTTTAAAAAAGAAGTTTGCCCTATCGAACAGAACGATAGTAGTATAAAGCAAGCAAAAATCTTACACATGAAAAGAAATTTAAGGTTTAGCTTCAATCTTAAACAACTTATCTTTATCTACTTTTTTTACATCAACGTTGTTGTATAGTTGCTTGCTAATGGCTCCATAAGGCGCAGTAATTACTTCGTCTTTGATATCCAATCCTTCTAAAATTTGTATGTATTCATTGTCCTGTATGCCGGTTTTCACGAAAATAATTTTTGCTTTTCCGTTGCGCAAAACAAAAATGCAGGCTTTCGGTTTTTGATTTTTCTCTTCGGTTTTCTTATCTTTTTTATCAGAAGAAGCTTCTGTTTTTTCATCATCTTCTTTAGGTTTACTTTCAGCAGCAATGCCTGCCGGTTTTTGCAACGAATCTGTACGGGTTGTTACCGCTTGAATAGGAATTGATAAGGCATTTTTTACTTTACGAGTTAATATCTCAACAGAAGCACTCATGCCCGGTCTAAACACAACCGGATTTGTTTCGGTAATTAAATCTTGATACGATTCACGAAGTACACGAATTTTTACGGTGTAGTTTGTTACCTGATCTGCATTGATACCACTGGTGTTTGCTGAGTTTGCTACTTCGGTTACAATGCCTTTAAATTTTTTATCCTGATATGCATCCACTTCAATTAAAGCAGTGTCATTTTTTAATACGCGTATAATATCGTTTTCGTTTACATCCACATTCACTTCCATTTCATTCAAATCTGCCAGGCGCATAATCTCAGTTCCTTCCATGGTGGCAGTACCAACAACACGCTCACCTAATTTTTTATTTAGTTTAGAAACTGTGGCATCAACCGGTGCATAAATAAATGTTTTTGCCAAATTGGTAGATGCTTCCCGTAACGAAGCTTGTACACTGCTGATATTATATTCGGCACTTTTTACACTTTCTTCAAGTGCTTTAATTTGCGCTTTTCCGCCTTCGTACTGAGCTTTTGAGGCATCAAAATCTTGCTGAGAAATTACGCCTTGATCAAATAATTTTTTATTACGATTAAAATTTGCTTCGGTGTTAGCTAAGTTTGCTTTTGCTTGGTCTAACAAAGCCACGCTATTTTGCATGCCCGATTTGGTGCTATTTACAGTTGCTGATGCGCGTTCTAAAGCCGACTCATAAATATCAGGTTTAATGCGACAAAGCAAGCTCCCTTTTTTTACACGATCGCCTTCTTTTACATAAAGTTCTACAATCTCACCCGATACATCTGAGCTTATTTTTACTTCTGTTTCCGGTTGAATTTTTCCGTTGGCACTTACAATTTCAGTTATGTTGCGAAGTGCAGAAAATTCGGTGCTTACAGAAATTCCATCATCGTTAGAAAACATTTTTATGCTAACAATAACTCCAATAACTAATACGCCTGCCAGTATAATCCAAATAAATCTTTTCATGTAAATTTTAAAATGTTAATGGTTTGCCTTGGTAATAATCTAAAACTTTTAGTTTAAAAATAAAATCATACTTGGCATTCAGCATATCGGTTTCTGTTTTTAATGTTCTATTCTTACTGTTATTAAAATCAAAAGAATTAAGCACGCCTGCATTAAATTTTTGTTCGGCATAATTAAATGATTGTATTGATGTTTCGTAGGCTACTTTGGCAGATGCATACTTGTTTAATGCACCTTGTGCATCCATATAGGCTTGCGCAATGGTTTTATAAAGTTGTTGTTTAGCAATATCATACCCATACTGATTACTTAACATTTGTAATTTTGCTGTTTGAACATTTGCGTAAGTTGACAGGCCATTAAAAAGCGGAATGTTTAAAGTAAAGGCTATACTTTTATTTAAGTTGTTGTTTAATTGCGTGCTCCAAGGTGTTTTTTCGGTAACGGTATTAAATACAGGGGTATAAATTTGTTCGTGTGTGTTTTGTGTAAAATAAGGGGTTCCTTCAACACCTGTAATGCTTGAACTAACTATGCGTTGATCAAGTCCAGAATAACCTGTACCTAAAGTTCCGGCAAGCGATAAAGAAGGACTAATTCTTCCTTTTGCATACGAAAGATTTTTTTCTGAACTCATTAAATTAAATTCTGCACTTTTTATTTTATGTTGTGTTTTTAATGCTGTTTGATAAATATCAGCCGGTTGATAGGCAGCTAAATCTGCGGCAGATAATTCAAAAGCAGGTTTTTCAATAGAAAAACTATTTAAAGAATCTAAATACAATAATTGTTTTAAGGATAGTAAAGAAAGATTGTAATTGTTTTGTGCTGTTACGTAACTGTATTGATCAGTAGCTAATTGCGCTTTAATGTCATATACAGCACTCATAGCAGCCGAACCGGCATCGGCTAATTTTTGTGTGCGATCTAATTGTTGCTGACTAATTTTTACCTGATTATCAGCCACCTTTAATAACTCGGTATTATAAACCACTTGTAAAAAAGAAGAAGCCACATTAAGTGCTAAATCATTTTTTTGCTGCTCAAAATTTT
>CAIXZI010000005.1 GCA_903923915.1 uncultured Bacteroidota bacterium | reverse complement strand
ATGATACGTTGTTTTTAAAAGAAGGGAAACAATTTTCATTCCGACCAAAAACAAAAAATATATTCCCTAAACACGGCTCGGGTTGTGTGTTGTCATCTGCCCTTACTGCTAATTTGGCCAAAGGAGAAGACTTGCAACGTGCTTGTTTAAAAGCAAAACAATATACCGAGCGGATTTTGAGTAGTAATAAAACATTGTTAGGCTATCATAAATTATAGAAACAGATTACAAAAGCAACACCAATGATAAGCCGATTACATTATATAACACAAGATATTGAAAGCGCAACACACGTAGAGTTGGTGGAAGATGTCTGCAAAGCTGGTGTTGACTGGGTGCAACTACGTTTAAAAGATAAGTCGTACGAAGAGTGGAAAGCTATTGCTTTAGAAACATTGGCTATTTGCAGAAAATACAATGCCAAATTGATTATAAATGATAATGTGGCGCTGGCAAAAGAAATTGGTGCAGACGGTGTGCACGTGGGCAAACAAGATATGCCGGTTGCGAAAGCAAGAGAAATTTTAGGTGCTGATTTTATTATTGGTGGCACAGCAAATACCTTTGAAGATATAAAACTACATGCAACATCAGGTGCTGACTATATTGGACTCGGGCCTTTTCGTTTTACTTCTACCAAGCAAAATTTAAGTCCTGTATTAGGATTAGACGGATACCAAATTATTACCAGCTGGTGCAAGCAGGAAAATATACATATTCCTATAATTGCCATTGGCGGAATTGTTGCTACTGATGTTGAAAACATATTAAATACGGCTATATACGGAGTTGCAGTAGCGGGTGCCATTACAAATGCACAAAACAAAACAGAAACTATAAAGGAATTTATGAAGCACTTGAATTACGAAATAGTAAAAACAAATTAAAATGAAACCATTAATTATTGCAGATAAAACATTCCATTCGCGATTATTTACCGGTACAGGAAAATTTTCTTCTTCTCAATTAATGGAAGAAGCCTTGCTTGCATCAGGTTCTGAATTAGTAACCGTTGCATTAAAAAGAGTAGATGTAAACAGTGACAGCGATGATATTTTAAAACACTTATCGCACGCACAATTTAATTTATTACCAAATACATCAGGTGTGCGTAATGCTAAAGAAGCTGTATTTGCAGCGCAACTGGCAAGAGAGGCCTTAGAAACAAACTGGTTGAAATTGGAAATTCATCCTGATCCAAAATATTTATTACCTGATGCTATTGAAACGTTGAAAGCCGCTGAAGAATTAGTGAAACTTGGCTTTATTATATTGCCATACATTCATGCCGACCCTGTTTTATGTAAGCGATTAGAAGAAGTTGGTGCAGCTGCGGTTATGCCTTTGGGTTCTGCTATTGGCAGTAACAAAGGTTTACGCACACGTGATTTTTTAGAAATTATTATTGAGCAAAGTAAAATTCCGGTAATTGTTGACGCAGGAATTGGTGCGCCCTCTCATGCAGCAGAAGCGATGGAAATGGGTGCCGATGCGGTATTAGTTAATACAGCAATCGCAGTTTCTGAAAACCCTGTGCAAATGGCGATAGCTTTTAAAATGGCCGTAGAAGCAGGACGTATGGCTTATGAAGCAAAATTAGCGAAGCCTAAGAACTTTGCAGAGGCTAGTAGTCCTTTGACTGCTTTTTTAGATTAGTTGTTAGCAATTAGAAAAAGAGCTGTTTAGTAGTAAAAGCAAATATGAAAGATTATAGAAATTTAATAGTTTGGCAAAAAGCACATCAGCTTACCTTATCAATTTATGAATTGTCTAAAAAATTTCCGGCAGAAGAAAAATACGGATTGGTAAGTCAAATAAGAAGAGCTTCATATTCAATACCTACAAATATGGCAGAAGGATCTGGGCATCACTCCAACGACCAGTTTGTTAGATATTTACATATTGCTGCAGGCTCTGCAAATGAAACAGAATATTTACTTCTCTTATCAAAAGACTTAAACTTTATTCGTCAAGAAAATTATGAAATTGCATTTCAATTAATAACAGAAATTAAAAAAATGTTGGTTTCCTTAATAGCAAAATCAAAACCCAACAACAGCTAACTACTAAAAGCTAATGACTAATTTTAAAGAAATTTTCGACACATATAATTGGGAGGATGTAAAACAAAGCATTCACTCAAAAACAAATGCGGATGTTTTGCAGGCTTTACAAAAAGAAAAACGCACACTGGAAGATTTTAAAGCGTTGATTTCTCCGGCAGCCACGCCTTATATAGAGCAAATGGCACAGATGAGCCATGCGCTTACACAAAAACGTTTTGGGAAAACGATACAAATGTACGCACCGCTGTATTTGAGTAATGAGTGTCAGAATATTTGTACGTATTGTGCGTTTAGTTTAGATAATAAAATAAAACGTAAAACGCTGAGTGATGATGAGATTTTAAAAGAAGTTGCCGCTATAAAACAAATGGGTTACGACCATGTTTTGTTGGTGACAGGAGAGGCAAATCAAACAGTTGGTATTGAATATTTACGACACGCGATACAATTAATTCGCCCACATTTCTCTAATATTTCTATTGAAGTGCAACCACTTGATCAGGCAGATTATGAAATTTTATTGGCAGAAGGTTTGCATACGGTTTTGGTTTATCAGGAAACGTATCATAGAGCAAATTATAAAATTCATCATCCAAAAGGAAAGAAATCTAATTTTGATTACAGGCTGGAAACACCTGATAGATTAGGCAAAGCAGGCGTTCATAAAATTGGTTTAGGCGTTTTAATAGGTTTAGAAGATTGGCGTACCGATTGTTTTTTTACTGCTGCACATTTAGATTATTTAGAGAAAACATATTGGCAAACAAAGTATTCTATTTCGTTTCCGCGTCTACGTCCCATTGAAGTTGGCACACAAGAAAATTCGTTGATGAAATCATTCACTGCTTTTATGAGCGATAAAGAATTGGTGCAATTAATTTGTGCGTACAGAATTTTCAATGAAGAAGTTGAACTTTCTATTTCTACAAGAGAAAATGAAAAATTTAGAAATCATATTATAAAATTGGGTATTACCAGCATGAGTGCGGGCTCTAAAACAAACCCGGGTGGTTATGTGGTTGAACCACAATCATTAGAGCAATTTGAAATTTCGGACGAACGTTCTCCAAAAGAAATTGCATCTATTATTAAACAACAAGGTTACGAGGCCGTTTGGAAAGATTGGGACAGGGCAATGAATCAATTCGACGATTTGAAAATTTGACAATGAAATTAAATGCACAAGAATTAAAAAGATATGCTCGCCATATTATACTTCCTGAAATAGGATTAGAAGGGCAGCAAAAATTAAAACAAGCAAAGGTTTTAGTAATTGGCGCAGGTGGTTTGGGTTGTCCGGTATTGCAATATTTAACTGCCGCAGGTATTGGCACTATTGGCATTGTAGATTTTGATAAAGTTGATGAAAGTAATTTACAGCGCCAGATTTTATATAATGTTGAAGATATTGGAAAGTACAAGACAGAAATTGCTAAAGAAAAATTAGCGAAGCAAAATCCGTACATACAAATAACAGCTATCACCTCACAGCTAACTACTAATAACGCGCTTGATATTATTTCTCAGTACGATATTGTTGTTGATGGCTCTGACAATTTTGCTACACGTTATTTAGTGAATGATGCCTGTGTTATTTTAAATAAGATTTTAGTGTTTGGCTCGATCTATAAGTTTGACGGACAGGTAAGTGTTTTTAATTATAAAAACGGGCCAACATACCGTTGTCTATATCCTGAACCACCTATTGATGGAGAAATGGCTAATTGTGCCGAAGTGGGCGTGATTGGCGTGTTACCGGGCATCGTTGGAACATTGCAAGCTAACGAAGTTATAAAAATAATAACGGAAATTGGTGAAGTATTAAGCGGAAAATTATTGACGGTTGATGCGCTGACAATGGAGTTTAACACATTTGAAATTTCTTTAAATCCTGAAAATAAAAAGATAAATAAACTTATTGATTACGATACTTTTTGCGGAACAACAAAAGAAATCTCTGCAGATGAGTTGAAAGAAAAAATAAAGCTGAAACAAGAATTTCAGTTAATTGACGTGCGCGAAGAAAACGAATATCAACTAAAAAATATTGGCGGAGTTTTGATTCCGTTAAATACACTTCAGAAAAATCTTCATAAAATAAGTAAAGAAAAAGAAATTGTTGTGCATTGTGCAAGTGGTGTGCGGAGTAAAAAAGCAATTACTATTTTAAAAGAAAATGGTTTTACAAAAGTAAATAATTTAAAAAACGGCTTACTTGATTTTTAACATAAGCCCCATATAAGCCTTAACAGGATTTCTACTTTCCCAAACAGAGCCTAAAACTGCAGCACCTTTAAAGCCTGCTTGCATGGTTAATTTAATGTTTTTGGAATATATTCCACCAAGGGCAATTACGTTATTCTTTCTTTTCAAAAAAGATTCTAACTCTTCTAAATTAAAATTGCTTTTGTAACCTTGCTTGCTAATGCTATCAAACATAGGGCTTAAAAAAACATACTCATAGTTTCTTCTACTTTTTAAAATTTCTGCCGTTGAATGAAATGAAGCTGAAATAATTTTGAAATTTTGAAATTTTAATTTTCTATTTCTTTCCGTTAGGTGAATTCCCTTTAAAGAAAATTCTTTTGCCAATTTGTAATGAGAGTGAATGATAATTTTTTTACGAAATTTATTTGGTATCTCTTGTAGATAATTCCTTAATTCATCTTCAGTAAATGTTGGCTTCCTTACATGAAGGATTTTTAATCCACTTTCAAATAAAGAAGTAATTAGT
>CAIXZI010000004.1 GCA_903923915.1 uncultured Bacteroidota bacterium | reverse complement strand
TAATTATCTTTTGCATCTACGTAACGTAAGCGCAAAGTATCGCCACCGGGATTTTTATCGGTATGTGCAATAAGTTCATGCTTTAATTTATCAATATAATCAAAAAGCTCAGTTGTCATCTTTTCTGCTTCAATAGCTTTTGCGTAATAAGGTGCAGCTTGAGGCGTAGATTTTTTTGACTCTTCAAAAGCCTTCATTACTTTAAGCGTGTTATTGTTAAAGTTAGTGTTAGTTCTTTCTAAACTTTCATTAACTGTAACAAACGCTTTTAAAATATCTTTCGATACGTTCATTGCCAGAAGTGCGGTAAGTACCAGGTACATCATACCAATCATCTTCTGCCTTGGGGTTTCTTTTCCTCCGCCTGCCATTGTTTAATTTTTTTTAATAATTAGTAAAAATATTTTAGTAAAAAGGAAAGAAAAAGAGGGGTTTATTTTCTTTTTCTTTCCTGATTTATTTTATCGATTATTGATTTTTATAATTCATAGCAGTCAACATGTTGCCATAAATGCTGTTTAAAGCAGATAGGTTAGTTGATAATGAAGAGATTTCAGTTTTGTATTTACGAGTATCATCAACTGAATCATGTAAGTTTTTCATTAAATCACCTAAACTGTCGTAGAACTGAGAAGTTGCTTTAATGTGCTCGCTGCTTCCTTGTAACTGAAGTTCGTAAGATGCATTTAGAGCTGATAAGTTTTTAGATACTTTGCTTAATTGATCACCAACTGAAGCACCTGCTTCGTTTGATAATGATAAGCCCATTAATGATTCTGCAGCTTTACTGTATGAATCAGAAAGGTTATTTACATTTTTAGCAGCACCTTTAACGCTATCAACATATTCGTTAGTAGCTAAATGTGCGTTAGATACATCTGCAATTTTACCTGCATTATCACTTAAAGAACGCATGCTGTTGCCTAAGCTTTCAATAAGTTCTGGCCCTATTTTAGCTTGTTCAAGCATGTTATCTAATTGTTGTGTTACAGAACCATGTTCTTCGTGTTTTTCGTCTTCATGATGAGCTCCCATGCTAACTAATTCTGGGTAAGCTAAAGACCAATCCCATTCTTCATGCGGAATATCAAATGCATATAACAAAAATATCAACGCCTCAATTAATAGACCTGTGGTAAGCATCACAGCCGATCCTGGCCAGTGCATAATTTTAAATAGGGCTCCTACAATAACTACTGCTGCTCCACCCGATGCAATAACGTGAAGAATCTTTTTGTAGCCTGTGATTTTCGGTAACTTGCTGCTCATCTCTTTTTTTGTTTAGTTGGTTAGTTAATTGATGGTTTATTTGTTTTGTTTGTTTGTGTTTTGTGTGTGTTAAATATCGTCTCCTTTTGCACGACCTAAATAAGTCATTACACAACGGAAACCAATGTAACATTTTGCAGTATCTTGATACTCATACATTTTGCTTGAGTTTTGAAGATAGAATCCAACATCTTTCCAAGAACCTCCACGAATTACTTTACGTTTTAATACGTTTGCTTCGTTATCCTGAGCTTCGTATTCGTAATCAGGGTTCATGTCATGTTCAAAGTCGTAAGCAGATTCGTCAAAAGCGTTTCTGGTCCACTCTGATGCGTTACCAGCCATACAATATAAGCCCCAATCGTTAGGATTGTATGAGAAAATATGTACAGTATGAAAACCACCATCCACTTCGTAAGAACCACGCATTGGTTTAAAGTTAGCTAAGAAACAACCACGTGCGTTGCGGATATAAGGACCACCCCAAGGATATTGAGATAAATCGTTTCCACCACGAGCAGCGTATTCCCACTCAGATTCTGTTGGTAAACGGAAGTCGTTTACAATAGATTGACCGGTTCCTAATAAGTACTCATTTAATAAGTTAGTTCTCCATACACAAAATGCACGTGCTTGTTTCCAGGTTATACCAACAACAGGGTATTGGTCGT
Organism: uncultured Bacteroidota bacterium; assembly: GCA_903923915.1. Lineage (GTDB taxonomy): Bacteria > Bacteroidota > Bacteroidia > B-17B0 > Aurantibacillaceae > PALSA-968. The sequence continues at coordinate 9,891 of CAIXZI010000004.1, read as the reverse complement.
AAGCCGGATGCCAAAAATACATGTTGGTCATTGGTTCGTTAAATGCATAGGTAAAATCATGTACCCAAGCTAAAGTATCAGGATACACATTTATAATGTCTTTCAAAATAAACACACTTCTATCAACACCTTTACGTTGGCGAGGCACATAAGCACCTTGGCTAACAGATACTTGGTCTTCAACTTCGTATTGACCTAATGTTTTAGCATCTTTATCAGGTGCTTGCACAGGCGAAGTTTTTGTACCTAATTTATCAGTAGAACCATCATTTAAAGTTACACCGTTAAGGTATTCGCCTTTTTTAAACTCGTTAACTTGTACATCCGGAGATTTTTGTGGTAAGAAACGGTTGCTTTTTGCAGCAGCCAATCTAATGTCTATACGATAGTATTCAAAGTTAAGTTTACGAGAATCAATTTCTTTACGGTTGTAAAAACGTTCGTTCTCAGGTAAATACATTGGTTGTAAATCTGTACGATAATCATCATCTTTAGAATCCCATTTAATTTTCTTTTCCCAGTTAATATAAAACTCTTTTAAGTTATTATCTGTACGGTAAAGAGGATTGATATCTAAAAACTCTTCTTGTGGTATTTGATAATCAGGTGCTTCAGCATTACCACCGTTAGCTAGTAATACACGTGCTATAGAATCTCTAACCCAATATACAAACTGACGATATTCGTTATTAGAAATCTCAGTTTCATCCATATAAAATGCCTGAATAGATACTACTTTAGATTTAGTAGTGTGTGCAGATCCAACTTCATCATCATTAGGCCCCATGTGGTAGCTACCAACAGGCATATAAAGCATTCCGTAAGGATCGGGCTGAAACCATTCTTCTCTACCTTTTACCCCAACCAGCTCTCCGCTGTAACTATTACAACCGGTAACGATTGCAACAAAAGAGGCCAATATCAAAAGTTTTTTCATACTTTTTTGTTTAGTTTATACCAACGAGCCAAAAATAATTATTTATTTTGATTTGCTGGTAGATTGCTTTAACGCAATTTTTTTAAAAAGGTTTCATTTATTTTAAATTATTTTTTCCTTTTTAATAATTTCTTAATTATTCAGCAAAAAATCTCGTGTTCCAGTGACTTTGTGTTTTAGCTTTATCTTTTGGTTTCATGCAATATCCAATAGATATTTCCCATGTACCAGAGCTATAGCCTTTAATTTTAGATGTAGTTAAATCGTAAGAAAGGCATCCGCGTAAACCAAATGGCGATTTATATACAATCATAGGCGCTACTGCATCTTGTAAACGGTAAGATATACCTAAACCTATCATTTTTTTGTACATATACGTTAAGTTAACATCTAATTGAGTAGAAGCTGCATCAGTTTTAACTAATACGTTTGGTTGTAATGCATCTCTGCCACTTGCTAAATCAAAAGAATAACCAGCCATTACATAATAGTGGCGTGCTACATCATAAGCCAATTTATAACCTGGGTAATGCGTGCCAGGATTACTTGGAGCTGTAGAACTTCCATCAACAGTTGGTGCTGCTAAGTGAGTGCTTGATATACCAATATATAATTTATTTGGAATGGTATAATATAAACCACCACCAAAATCTGGAGACATTTTATTTAAATTGTTAGAAACAGGGCCACCTGTAATTCCTGAGTTATTTGGAATAGAAGGATCCTGCAAAGTTTGAGGAGCGATGTAATTACCGCTAATTTTTGTTTGAAAAATACCGGCATCAACACCAATACTTAAAATACCGGTTGGGCCAATATGTATGTGGTAAGCACCAGCTAAACGCGCCATAGTGGTGTTTTGAAAACCAATTTGGTCAGCAATAACAGATAAACCAACACCAAAGTTACCTACGTTCATGTTAGCGGCAACAAGCCCTGTTCTTGGAGCTCCGGGAAAACTAACCCACTGCTGGCGGCCTAAAACATCTGCACAAATGCTTCCGTTTGTACCAACAACTGCAGGGTTATAAACCTGTTTACAAAACATAAATTGCGTAAACTGCGGATCTTGCTGAGCGAATGAAAGGCTTGATAAGCCTAATGATGCGGCGAATAAGAGCGTAGAGATTTTTTTCATATTTTTTATTTAAAATAAGTTAAATGTTGCTTTTTTCAAAACAATCTAGGATACGAAAGTAGAAAAAAATACATAAAAAAACAAATTGTGAATTATTTTTTAATAAAATGTTGAAAAATGGTGTTTTTTAACAGGTATTAATTTACAAAACCAACTCTTTTAAAAAATTTGCCGCAGATTGCACAGATGCTCACAGATTTTTTGTGTTGTTATCAGCCAAATTTGCGGCTTTATTTCTTTAGATAATAGTGCGCGGTCATATTGAGCCTGTCGAAATATGAGGGCTGCCCTGCCCATATCCTTCGACAAGCTCAGGATGACTTACGCTCTTTTGACATAAAAATACTTTTAAACCAATTTCTTCTCTAAAAGATATTCGGCTATTTGAACTGCGTTAGTGGCTGCCCCTTTTCGTAAATTATCGGCCACAATCCATAAATTTAAGGTTTTTGGCTGAGATTCATCTCTACGTATGCGCCCTACAAATACCTCATCTTTGTTATGCGCGTGCATTGGCATTGGATACACATGATTTGCAATATCATCCATTACAATAATACCCTCAGTATTATTCAATATTTTTTTAATTTCGTTTACATCAAAATCGTGCTCAAATTCAATGTTTACAGCCTCGCTATGCCCTCCCATAACAGGTATACGAACGGTTGTGGCAGTTAAGCCAATGCCATCATCGCCCATAATTTTTTAGTTTCGTTTACCATTTTCATTTCTTCTTTGGTATACGCATTGTCTAAAAAAACGTCTATTTGCGGAATTACATTTAAGTCGATAGGATATTTATATGCCATTTCGCCGCTAATGCCCTGGCGCTCGTTCATTAATTGGGTAACCGCTTTAACGCCTGTGCCCGTAACCGATTGATAGGTGCTTACCACCACGCGTTTTATTTTATATTTTTTATGCAGCGGGTTTAAAACCACCACCATTTGTATGGTAGAGCAATTTGGGTTGGCAATAATTTTATCTTGTTTGCTTAACTCGTGCGCGTTTACTTCGGGTACAATTAATTTTTTTGTGGCATCCATACGCCATGCTGATGAATTATCAATAACCGTAGTTCCGGCTGCGGCAAATTTAGGAGCCAGCTCTAAAGAGGTACTTCCTCCGGCAGAGAAAAGAGCAATATCAGGCTTTTGGGCAATAGCATCGGCAGCGCTAACAATTTTGTATGTTTTGTTTTTAAAGGTAATTTCTTTGCCTACCGATTTATCTGAAGCCACTAAAATTAACTCACTGATAGGGAAATTTCTTTCTTCTAAAACTTTAAGCATTACACCGCCAACTAAGCCTGTGCAACCAACTACCGCTACTTTCATAAATAAATAATTTGTGGCAAAAATACTATTTAAAGCGCTTGTTTTTTAAAGCGAGTTAAATTTTCGACATATTATTATGTTATTTCAAACGCAGTGTAACCAACGTTTTAATCTACATCATTTTATGATTTCCAATATCATAATTTAAATCCATATCCACACCAACATCTATATTAAGTATGGTAACCTTGCCAGACATGGTTCCGTGCACCTCTGCCGAAGGAGTGCTTTTGTATAATAAACTACCATCTAAAGAAACACCTGCAATGGTTACATGTCCGTTATGAATAGACGTTTTATAATCAAAACCAATTTCGGCGTTTGCCCAAGCGTGTATGTATGCTTCGTTTATTTTAAATGAGGGTTCAAAACTTACATCGGCATTAGCATCAAAGCCAAAACCAAAGCCCGCCGTTCCTCTAACCTGAATAGCACTTGGCCCAATCCAAGGTGTATTAGCTTCAACGCTAATATTTAAGCCTAAGCCAACTTGCAAGCCTGTGTTTTTAACATCAAAATATGAGTATGCGCCAAGGGTAGATTTACATAGTAATTGGCATATAAGCGGACTTTCTTTTTTACCAATCCAAACTTCCCAAGTATGTTTTTTACCATCAATGTTTATACCCATATCTCCGCCGGCACAAAACAAAGGAGATGTATTAAATTTCAAATCAAAATCGCCGGCAAATTTTTTATCTGCACTATAGTACCCTAATTTACCAATAGCCGAAGCCACAGGAGGCAACATAGATGCTTTCCCTCCTAAGTTGCCAATATTAGCTGTGCCGTTTAATTCTATATCAAAACTGCCTGTGTTTATTGTAACATCTAAGCCAACATTAAAGGTTACAATTTTTCCGGCTAACGGAGTATCATAAAAGAAGAACCTTACCCCTACTCCATAATTTGTATTTACAAAAGGGGTAGGGTTTTGATTAATAGGTTTTTGCATGTGATGAAAAATATGCCCTTCTATGGCATCGAGTGTTAGCGGCATAGGCGTTAGTGCTATGTTTAAACCGCCTACTGTTAAACTAAAAAACCAGTACGCATAATTGCTAACCTCATGTGTTGTTTTGCCATTAATAAACATGGCTGCAACTTCAATTGGTTGATCTCTTTTTGGAACTCGTAATGTTACATCAACCATTGCCTGAAAAGAATCTCCCCAAATTGGATCGTCTTTTGTAAATTTTAACCGCCCGCTTATATCTGCCGGACTTGTTTTGATTGTAATAGTAATTGCATCTAACTTAACAATTTGATCTATTTTTCCATCTTTTAATTTCTCTCCAATATTTGAAAAATCAAATTTTACAGAAGAAAGAACTTGCCCGGCTACACTACCTGCAGCATCACCTAATTGTTTAGTTATTAAATCTGTAACCTCTTTTTCTACCCCCTTAACAACTAAATCTTGTAATATTTTTTGGGTTATTTGATCCCAGTTAATACCCGTAACAGCATCACTTCCTAAACTTTCGGCTGTATTTAAAACACTCGAAAATGTTATGCTTTTTACGGCAGTAACAACTGTATCTGCTACATCAACAAAAAGAGTGCCTGCATTTTGAAGTATATTATCAAAATTAATATGGGCATTTGCACCGTTATGTATCAAATCAGAACCAACACCTCTAACCTCTTTGGCTATAAAACCGGTAATTTTAGCAGTAACGCCATATTGAATTAAGTTGGTAATTTTTGAAGTAATATTTTTTTCTACAGAATTTGCAATGGATTGATTTATACCATTTGTTACATCTGCTTTTGCTGTATTAAAAACACCCGCTACAACTATTTTGGTATTATCATCACTTATAGTTCCGGTAACTCCATCGCGTATTTTATCAACTATCTTAGCTATTAAAGTGTCTATTTTATTATTAACGGGCTTTACAACCACATTTACAATTTCATCTCTTATGGCTTTTTGCGCCTTGGTACTTATATTTTGAATAGGTTGATTTATTTTAGCGATGATAGATTCTACAACCTCCATCAATAAATTGTTAACGAAATCTTTAGCATCTGTATTAACCGCCGATTTTACTACGTTACTATTTACAACTTCTTTTATAACAGCTATATAATCGGCATATTTTTGCTGTTTATCTTCTTTTATAAACGGAGTTAATCTTTCTGCTATGGTTATTATTTCTTGCAACTCTAAATAAGCAGTTGAAGAAATTAGCGCATTAGAATTATCAGTAGAACTATTGCTTACTGAAAAAGTTGTATCAGATGTGCTGCTAACCCCTAAACTGCCTGCTGCATCACTAAACGAGCCCGACATAGCTGTTGTATAAGTTGTTGTACTACTGGTATATTGAGGTGTTTTTGTAGAATCAGATACAACATTTAATCCGCTTGTGTTTGAACCCGGTATATAATAACCTGCAATTATTGGATTTTTATAAATACTATATGCGTTTACTACAGGTGCGCCATCTGCACCACTAATGTCTTCTGACATTTGTATTTTAGCAGATATACCAAAAGCATATAAATTTTGTGTGCGCCCGCAACCAATATGATCTACCTGTAAATCGTATCCCGATTTTTTACCTGTTGCTTCGTATGTTAGTGGAGCCGTACCATTAGGTTCATCAAAACCAATATTGCCATTGCCCCAAGCGCAAAATTTTTGAATACCGGTAACATTCAATGTAAAGTGCGGCCAGTTTAAATCCATTTCCATTTCTAAGTGATTGTTGTTTTGGAAAACAGCCCGCTTAATAGTCATGTTTACAGTTTGTTCTTCTCCGCCATTTGGATTAAATATAAACTGTTTACCTACTAAAGAATTTACAAGGTATCCTTGTCCGAAACCTGATTCATCTAATTTAATATAATAAGGGAAATAAGCTGCGGTATCTACAACGGCAATTTGAATATTACCTATAAGCCTGGAAACATTAACCTGATTTTGCTGAATATCAAATTTGAATTTGTTAGAACTGGTAGCAAAGGTGTTAAACCTCAATGTATCGCCATAAGGATTGCTATTAATTTCTCCTTTAAACGTTAAACCATTCTGATCAACAAAGGCGCTTACGCTATCATTAACCTGATTATTAAATAAAATATTTAAGTTATTAGTGGCACTAAGTTGTCCGCTGCTTTCAGATAATTTAGGAATAAACAAATCGCCCACTTCAAGGTATAACCCTTTCCATAATAAGTCTGCAGAAAAATCTCCGGGCGATTGTAGTTCTGAAAAATCAAGCACATAATTTCTTGGGCGTAAATCTAACCCTGTATTATTTACTAATCTAATTCCTTCGGATGTAGTGCTGTTTTGTTGTTGTATATAAAATAACTGATGCGCATTTGCAAAGGGTACGGTAACTGTTGTGCCAATTCCATCTTTTACAGAGGCAGGCATTTGAGTGTTTCCATTAAAATTAAAATCGTATTTACTTTGGTTTACAGTAAATGAACTTGAATTATCTAACAACAAATTAAATCCACCAGGCTCTAATAATGGGATGTTATAATTGGTTGCTAATGCAGTTGGATAATCGCCGGATAAATTAAAACTGCTATTACTTAAAATTAGTTTTTGTCTTTTTGTATTTATATACGGTATCTGATTATTTTTTGCCACCAAAGGAAATTTCCAGCTAGAAGATCCGCATAATCTTAAATAATCTTTATCAATATGGATGCTGTCAACATTAAAAGCCACGTTATTATTTACATCAATTGCAGCAGGAGTAAATGTATATGAAGAACAAATTATTTTATCATAAATAACTCCACTACTCATCACCCAGGTATTGTTTCCTATAGATGATAAGGTTATATTATTAAAAGAAAATTCAGGTGCTTCACCCGATGAATTTAAAATGACTTTTCCCTTACCAGAACACACACCTGTAACAGTATCAAAGCTTGTTACTTGGGTAACATTTACTTCAAAGTTAGCGGCAAAAAATTTCTCTACAGCAGGCGGACCGGCAAAATTATAAATACTGCTTTTTGCAATTTCTTGTTGTCCGCTAAAACCTTTTACCTGCCACACATAAGGTTTCATTTTTTGAAGCTGCATCATATTAGCTGTTGGCAATCCAAACGACACATCATTTGATGTATTGGCAGTAATGTTAGCTTTATAAAAAGGCGTATTATTTAGTAAAGCAGTTGCTGCATCTTGTCCAAAAAGCAAGGGCGCTATATTTAATTGATAACTTACTAATTGTGCACTACTAATTACATTGTTTGGTTTTTGCCATTTAAAAAAGCCATTATCGGTTTGTCGTAATTGTGTATTATCAGGTAAACTAATTATAGGAATAGTACCTCCTTCAGGATATCCATAACTAAACCAGCAGGGCTGACTATACCCATTATTTTTAATCTGACATCTGCCATTTTGCTCAATGGCTTTTACAGTAAATACATATTTTTTTGTTTTTTCTAAAGGAGGCTCTGTTATGCCGTATATGTAAGTGTTTTGTAACAGCAAAGGAGATTCCCAAATGGGTAACGCTTGATTATTAATAATGGCAGTTTGTGGATTGGCGCTTGGATTATTTACTTCATATAAATCTATTTGATAATTAAGATTAGCAACATTTAAGTTTCCATTGGTGTTACTAATTTGCCATTGAAATATAATATTTTGCTGATTAATACTTTCAATTGCATTACCACAAACCGGAGCAATTACTATAGGTGGATCGTTTAAACTTAAATAAGCACTTGCGCAACTTTGTAATGAAATTTGCTTACCGGTATTATAATCAATTACTTCAAAACAAAAACTGTACATACCTTCGGGCAATCGATTATTTACTTCTAATTGCTGACGGCTTATGCCAGAAAAAATTAAGTTGTCGTAATTGAAATAAGGAGCCAAATCTGCTCCTGAAATTTCGTGCGGAACACCCGGACTAACTACAATTGGTATTGATGGCCTGAAACCAGGCTTAGTTTCGAGCGTTACGTTAGAGCTTGATATTTTTATTTTTAAATAAACGTTCCAAGAAGGCTCGGTATAATCATGAAAAAAAATAGTTGCTTTTATTTTTGGCTGAAAAGGATCGGTATAACTATCCATGAAAATAGAGTATGGAGGAGTTAAAACGGTAACTATACTACTAGGATACGTTTGTGATTTGCACCATGTACTAATTATCAATAAAAAGAATACTAATTTATAACGCATACAATTTCAAAAGAACAAATAAACATCAAATATTAAAAACAATAATAATCTTACTTATCTCTTTTCTTTAAGAAATTAACTACGGCAGGTGCCAGTTCTTTTTGAGATTTACCGCCAACAAACACACCAATGTGCCCCCCAGAAAAACTGTAGGTTTCTTTATCGGTTGATGCAATGTTATCGCATAAAGGAATACTTGCTGCAGGTGGCACTAAATGATCTTGCGTAGCATACACATTTAATACCGGGCAAGTAATGTTTTTAAGATTTACTTTTTTGCCGCCAACAACTAATTCGTTTTTAATAAGCAGATTTTTTTGATACAGATCTTTCATAAACTGACGGTAGCATTCGCCTGCCTGCGCAGGGCTTTCGGCTATCCATTTTTCCATGCGTAAAAAAGTAAGCAGTTTATCTTTATCATCTAACACACTTATAAGTGCTTGCTGCTTTACATATTGTTGCGTTGGTTTAAGACTGTTAAAGCCCTCGTTTAAAAATTCGCCGGGTATTAAGCCATCATAGCCTTCAACCAATTTATCAAAATTCATATCCTTAGCCCAACGAAAAAGCAAGCCATCGTTAGTAGAAAAATCAATTGGGGTAACCTGTGTTACCAGGTTTTTTATTTTATTTTGATGCAACGCTGTGTAAATAACACTAAACGTACCACCCTGACAAATGCTTATAATGTTTATTTTTTCGGCCTTATGTTTTTTACGAATAACATCTACACAATTATTTATATAATCATTGATGTAATCATCCATCGTTAAATAGCGATCTCCCTTTGAAGGCGTACCCCAATCAATTAAATAAACATCTAATCCCAAATTTAAAAGGTTTCTGATATAACTACGATCGGGCTGCAAATCTAGCATTTTGTAGGTGTTTACCAAGGCGTAAACAATTAATACCGGAGTTTTTACCGAGGCATCCGTATCTCTATCATAATGAAATAAACGCAATTTATCTTCGGCATAAACTTCTGTTTTAGGCGTAGTAGCAATTTCTACTTCGGGCAATTTGTTAAGCGTTTCAAAACCTTTAACTAATTTATTGTTTGCATTCGCTATTTCTTGCAGCATTTTATTTTCCATAATATATTCTTTTAATTGCTGTTATAAAATTAAGGAAAGAAATTTAGCCAAAGCTATATTTTTTACTTTTTTGTAACCTCTTGTTTTTTAACTACTTGCTTCTACAATTTTAATGGTAAGTTGTTTAATAAGAAGCTCGTGGTTATGCGGGTTAAATATATATACCTTAATTCTATCTCCTTTGTTTTTGCTTGTTCCAATTT
>CAIXZI010000003.1 GCA_903923915.1 uncultured Bacteroidota bacterium | reverse complement strand
TGCCGGTAAATCTACCTGAAACTTAGCAAAACTTCCCATGGTAGGAGCTTTTGTTAAGGTATATTTTGCGTCTATAGGTTGACCGGCCGATGCTGATGCAGGAAGCGCATTAGTAATGCTTAGTTCTTGCGAAAAAGCTAACGAAAACGTAAAACAAGAAACAGCTAAAAGGGTTTGTTTTATCAATTTTATCATAAAAATGGGTTTAAAAACATACAAATATGGTTATTTTAACTAAATTCTCAAAATTTATTAACAAGGTATTAACTTTTTCGATAAAATTTTGAAAACTAAAAATCCCAAACGTTAGGACGGCGGTATTTTTTCGGCTTAAAAAAATTTTTATACTCTAATAAAAAAGCCATCATAAAATAAACAATAACCGGAGAGCCAAATGTAAAAAATGACAGATAAATAAAATACATACGCACGTTTGTAGAAGCTATGCCAAGTTTTTGCCCTAACCACTCACAAACACCAAACGCCTGCTGTTCAAACCAATTTATTGTGCGCTCTATCATGCTACTAAAGTACAAAATTATTTCTTGCCTGCGTTTTTTCTTTCAAACTCGCGAACCATCTCCACATCAGATTTGCCCATCATTTTAATGGCTGCATCTGCATCTGCAGCTAATTGTGTTTTGGGATATTGCTCCTTAACCTGTCGGTATATGTCTTTAGCGCGGATATAATCGTTTAGTTTATAATCATACACGTTGCCTAATCTAAACAAACACTCACCTCTTAATTTAAAATTATCATTATACTCGGCGCAGCACATTCTGTAAAAATCAGCTGCACGGTTATACTGACCAATGTTTTCGCTAATCTCTCCGGCTTTAAATAAATAATCGGGGCACACAAAATCTTTGTAATAATTTTTATGGTAGGTATCGTATAAGCGAATCATTTTTTTAGCCTTGTTTACATCTAATGTTTGCGATGCAAACAATTCTTTTTCCATGTCTTTTATTTGATTTTGCAATTCTTCTTGCGAAGGAACGGCTACTTTTGCCGGCGGCGGTGGAAGCTCAGTTTTTTGTGCATTGGCAACTTCTGCAATGGCGGCAGTTTCTTTTTTTTCTTGATTATTAGTGCAAGAAATAGCAAACGCCATTAAAAATAAAACGACTACTGATGTTTTTATGAAACTCATTTTTTTGCTTTATAAACTTTTGTTTTATAATCTGCGTTAAACTTTCCTTTACTAATATCATTCAGTTTACCGGCAATTAATTTCCGTTTAAAGGCCGAAATTTTATCGGTAAAAAGTTTTCCTTCAATATGGTCGTATTCATGTTGTACAACACGTGCAGCAAGTCCACCAAGGGTTTCGGTGTGTTTTTTAAAATGCTCGTCGTAATATTCAATCGTTACGTTTTCATTACGCGATACATCTTCTCTTATTTTAGGAATGCTTAAACAGCCTTCGTTAAATTTCCATTCTTCACCTTTTTCTTCAATTATTTTGGCGTTAATAAAAACACGTTTAAAGTTTTTAAGAAAGGTAAGTTCTTTTTTGCTTAGTTTTTCTTCTTCTTCGTCACCTTCATCCACTTCGGCAAACGGACTCGCATCAATAACAAACAAACGTATGGCTTTGCCAATTTGCGGCGCAGCAATACCCACGCCATTTGCAGCGTACATGGTTTCAAACATATTAGCAATAAGGGTTTCAAGCCCTTCGTAATTTTTATCAATATCAACGCCCATTTTCCGTAAAACAGGATCGCCGTACACAACAACAGGTAAAACCATATTTGGCAGCTTTTTAAATTTCACACAAATATATTTTATCTTTGAACACTATGGTTAAAAAATATTTTTTACTGGCATTTTTGCCTTTTATGTTGCAAGCGCAAACCGAGCAAGAAGAATATCGCTCTGCCGCAAACACGCTTTATTGGAAAAACCGCAAACCCAATGCAGCCTACTGGCAGCAGGATGTAAGCTATAACATTAAAGCAAAATTAATTGATACGTTAAATATTGTTAGCGGCGATGCAGCGCTTACGTATTACAATAATTCGCCCGATGAACTGCCTTTTGTGTTTTTTCATTTATACAGCAATGCACAAACTAAAGGTTCTTACATGTCGAGTTTGTATAAAAACAATGGCGTGAAATTGCAATACGGTCAATACCGCAATGCAGGTTTAGGAACCAACGTAGAAAGTATTACCATAAATGGACAAAATTTAAAAACCGAAGTTGATAATACTGTAATGAAAGTGTGGTTGCAAACACCTTTAAAACCGGGTGAATCTATCACCTTCAACATAAAATTTAAAACCTATTTCGATAATGATGTAATAATGCGCAACCGTATGAAATTGTATGGTGCATTTGGATACAAGCATTTTAATTTGGTGCATTGGTATCCACGCATTTCGGTTTATGATGCCAAACAGGGTTGGGATACCGACCAGCACATGGATCATGAATTTTATGGAGATTTTGGAAGTTTTCATGTAGAGCTTACTTTGCCTAATCAATATATCTGCGATGGAACGGGCGCTTTACAAAACGAAAAAGAAGTTTTACCCGCAGAGCTTCGTCAGAAATTAGATATTACCAACTTCGCTAAAAAGCCGTGGAACTCTGCTCCATCAGAAATCATTAAACCTGATGGAACATTTAAAACCTGGATTTTTAATGCCATTAATGTACACGATGCCGCTTATACATTTGACCCCACCTATCGCATTGGCGAAGTGATGGCGGGCAATGTGCGTTGTATTGCTTTAGTGCAAGAGCCACATGCGCTTAACTGGCAAAACGCGGCAAAATATGTGGCTAAGGTTATCGAAAACAATTCTAAAAACATTGGTCCGTATGCATATCCAAAAATGATTGCTGCCGATGCTGATGATGGAATGGAATACCCCATGATAACCCTTGATGGTGGCTCTGATCCGGGTTATAGAGGTTTGTTCATTCACGAAATTTCGCACAATTGGTTTTTTGGAATGGTGGGAAGTAATGAAACATACCGTGCGTTTTTAGATGAAGGCTTTACACAATTTTATACCTGCGATGGTTGGGAAAACATAGAGGGTAAATACAACATCTATCCAAAAACAAAAAATAATTATGTGCGTAATCATACGGATTCTTTATACTACCGTGAAACCAACGCGTATTTACGATTTATAAATGATGCCATTCGTGGAGATGAAACAACTTTAAATACGCATAGCGATGCTTTTAATGGAGCTCTTTTACATGGTGGCGGTTACGGACAAGTATATATGAAAACCACCATCATGCTTTATAATTTGCGTTATGTGTTGGGCGAAGATTTATTTAAATCAGCTATGCAAAATTATTTTAACCAATGGAAATTTGCACATCCATATCCTGAAGATTTTAGAAATTCTATCATACAATTTACGCATGTAGATTTGAATTGGTTTTTTGATGAATGGCTGGAAACCGCCAAAACTATTGATTATGGCATCAAAAAAATAAAACATATTAAAGGTACAACAAACCAATACGCCATTACATTTAAACGTAAAGGGCGCATGCAAATGCCTTTAGATTTTACAGTTGAAACAACTAACCATGAGAGTTTTAATTATTACATACCTAATACCTGGTTCGAAAAGAAAACTACAGCAACTATTCTTCCACGTTGGATTGGCTGGGATAAAGTAAAACCAACTTATACGGCAACGGTTACCATTCCTTCAGGGAAAATTAAAAATGTGGTAATTGATACGGGGCATGTTATGCCTGATGTAAATGCCATGAACAATGCAAAACCACGCAGCATAGATTTTAGGTTCGATTCTAAAATTGCCAATCCACCCAACAGAAACAGATATCAATTATATGCACGTCCTTCTCTTTGGTATAATGGCTACGATGGCATAAAAGCCGGCGTTCATTTAAACGGAAATTACATGAACTACAAACATGTGTTTGATTTCACCATTTGGTTAAACAGTCAATTTGGACAAGCGTATTTAGATAAAGCAACATCCGTAAACAGTCACGATCCGTTTTCGTTTTTATTAAATTATAAAACGGCTACTGATAAGTTTATGAAAAAATCAAGTTTTTATACTACGCTTAAATCGCTTGATGGGCTTGTCTCAGGGCTGTTTGGTTTTGATAGAAAAAGCAATAACGATAAAACACGTTTTTATGTTCAGTTAAAAGGCATGCAACGTTACAACAACTACTCTTTAAACTATCTTATCTATAAAAATGAATGGAGTAGTGTAGGCTTGTTAAATAGTTCGGCTTCTTTTGGTGTAGATCATAACTACAATTACCGCAGAGGCGTTGGCTTTGTAAACTTTAATGTGCGCGCACCTTTCTTGGGCGATTTTAATTATTCGGCAGCAACAGTTACCGCTGTAAACAAAACCTATTTTGGAAAAATTGGTTTGCATACACGTGTGTTTGTGCAATATGGTGTAGGTTCAAATGTTCCGACTGAGTCTATATTGTTTGTAGCGGGTGCTAACCCCGAAGAATTAATGGAAAGTAAATACACGCGTGCTATGGGTATTTTTCAGCCGTTTAATTTTGGCGCAACCACAGGTAACTTTGCTGCAGGCGGAGGTTTAAACCTACGTGGTTATATGGGTTATTTATTGCCACAAATAGATGCTAATGGCGCTTATCGTTATAACTATAAAGGTACAAGTGGCGCAGCCGTCAACGCCGAGCTTGATTTTAGTAAATACTTTGGGTTTATTGCTAAAGCAACCAAGCAAACGCTTGCCTTTGGAACTTATTTGTTTGGCGATGCAGGCGTAATAAATACCAACTACAATTCAGAGCCTTTTGCTTTATCAGATATTATGGTTGACGCAGGTGCGGGCGCAACTTTAACCATACAAAAATGGGGCAAGTTGCAAACCTTAAAACCATTAACTATACGAGCAGATTTTCCGCTGTTTATAAACCGTTTGCCGTATGCTGAAACAGATTATTTTCAGTTTCGTTGGATGGTTGGCGTTAGCAGGGCGTTTTAGGTTTTTAAGTTGAATAAAAAATAGAGGAATTAAAGAAAGGAATGAGAACATTAAATAAAGAATTGCAAAATGCAATTACACCGGCAAAAGCAGTTAGCCTTTTAAAAGAGGGAAATAATCGCTTTGTAAATAACCTAAAAGTAAACAGAAACCTTTTACAGCAAGCGAACGAAACATCTGATGGGCAACATCCTTTTGCTGTAATTCTTAGTTGCATTGATTCGAGAACTTCGGCAGAATTAATTTTTGACCAAGGTTTGGGAGATATATTTAGTGTTCGTATTGCAGGTAATATATTAAACGAAGATATTTTAGGTAGTATGGAATTTGGCTGCAAAGTAGCCGGAGCAAAAATAATTGTTGTTTTAGGACACACTAAATGTGGTGCAGTAAAGGGAGCTTGTGATCATATTGAAATGGGAAATCTTACATCACTGCTTACCAAAATTAGGCCTGCTGTTGATGACGAAATAACTACAAAAGAAAATCGCAATTCTACTAATGATGAATTTGTAGAAAAAGTAGCCACCATAAATGTAAAGCGAACAGTTAAAGCTATTATGGAACGCAGCCCTATTTTAAAAGAAATGATTGAAGGTGGAGAAATAGGAATAGTAGGAGGAACTTACGATATAACTACGGGCAATGTGTCTTTTTACGACGACACAATGAAAATAAATGCTCGTTGAAAAATTGAAATGAATATTACGTTGAACGAATAAATTAAATAATAAGTTTACCCCTTAGGTGTACTCATTTCTTTTAAACGTTCTTCTAACGAAACAGGGTCTTTAATTAAAACTTCGCGGGCTTTAGAGCCTTCAAAGGTGCCAACAATTCCGGCAGCTTCAAGCTGGTCAATAATTCTACCTGCGCGGTTATAGCCTAATTTTAATTTACGTTGCAGTAAAGACGCTGAGCCTTGTTGATGTTGTACAATAACACGCGCAGCATCATCAAACATTTTATCACGCTCGCTAAGGTCTATATCAGCAACTCCTTCCGCGTTTTCATCAATATATTCGGGTAAAATATACGCACTTGAGTAACCACGCTGAGAGCCAATAAACTCAGTAATTTTTTCAATCTCAGGTGTATCAACAAAAGCACATTGTATGCGTATCAAATCATTACCGGTACTTAACAACATATCTCCTTTACCAATTAATTGCTCTGCACCGCCTGCATCTAATATAGTACGACTATCAATTTTAGAACTTACTCTAAATGCAATACGCGCCGGGAAGTTGGCTTTAATAACACCTGTAATAATATTTACAGATGGACGCTGTGTTGCAATAATTAAGTGAATACCCACAGCCCTTGCCAATTGTGCAATACGGGCAATTGGCATTTCAACTTCTTTACCGGCCGTCATAATTAAATCGGCAAACTCATCAACAACAACTATTATATATGGAAGAAATTTATGTCCGTCGTTAGGGTTTAATTTTCTGCCAACAAACTTGGTATTGTATTCTTTTAAGTTACGTACTTGTGCATCTTGCAAAAGCGCATAACGATTATCCATTTCAATACAAAGCGAATTTAAGGTATGAACAACCTTGGTGTTATCAGTAATGATAGCCTCTTCAGAGTTTGGAAGTTTGGCTAAATAATGACGTTCTATTTTATTATACAACGTAAGCTCTACTTTTTTAGGATCTATCAGTACAAATTTTATTTGCGATGGATGTTTTTTGTAAAGCAAAGAAACCAACACGGCGTTTAGCCCAACCGACTTACCTTGTCCGGTTGCACCCGCCATAAGTAAGTGAGGCATCTTGGCTAAATCGGCAATAAAAGTTTCGTTGCTGATAGTTTTACCAAGCGCGATAGGTAAATCAAAGGTTGTGTTTTGAAATTTTTCTGTGGCTAAAATGTTGCGCATCGGCACCATTTCAGGATTTTGATTAGGAACCTCAATACCAATCGTACCTCTGCCCGGAATAGGCGCGATGATACGAATGCCAAGCGCTGCAAGGTTTAGCGCAATATCATCTTCCAGATTTTTAATTTTAGAAATACGTACGCCTGCTGCAGGAACAATTTCGTAAAGCGTAACCGTTGGTCCAATGGTTGCTTTAATTTTATCAATCTCGATGCCGTAATTACGCAGCGTTTCGATGATTTTATCTTTGTTGGAATTTAGTTCTTCTTGATTGATGGTGGTTTCTACGTTGCCATAATCATTCAATAAACCAAGATGTGGCATTTGATATGAACCCAAATCTAAGGTAGGATCATACTCGCCAAACTGTTCTACAATTTTTTGTGCGAGAACATCGGTATCAACAACAACAGGCGGTTCAAACTTAACGGGTTCAATTTCTAAATCAACTAACTCGTTTTTTTTTTCGTCTGCTTCTTTATCAGAAACCTCTAAAATAATTTCGTTGGTATCAATTTCTTCTTCAACTACTTTAGGTTCTTCGGCCACTTTTTCAAAAACAAATTTATTGGCGTTGTTTTTTATTTCGGGTTGAGGTGTTTCTTTAACAGGTTCAACGGCAGGTGCAGTAGCTTCTTCGGCTAAAACCTCTTTCTTTTTAAATTTAAAGATGATAAAAATAAAGCCTGTTAAACTTAATACCAATAGGGCAAGTAAACCAACACCACCAACTAATGATTGAAGACTATTGCTGATGATGTAACCAAAGCCACCACCTAAAAATAATAGTTTATCGCTAAAAATAAAACCAAGTGTTAGTGATACCCAAACTACCACAAACACTGCTTTTGCCCATAAATTAGCGCTTATGGCTATGTTACGTTGAAATGCTTTTGCAATGCCACCCAGTAATAACAAAGGCACAAACAGAAAGGAAGAAACGCCAAACCATTTATACATAAACAAATGAGAAAGCATGGCACCCATTTTACCAAACCAATTTTGAACGCGTACTTCAGGAGAAAAGAGATAAGATGATGGACCCATTACCTTGTCTTGATCTGCCTGCCAAGTAAAGATGTAAGATGCACATGCAACACCAATATAAACAGCTGCAAAAATGTATAATAAACCAATAATGCGTTGTGTTTGCTCTGCTTTATAAAAAGTAACAATGTTTTTTAAACGCTCTGCAAAGCTTATACTGTCTGCTGTTTTGGGTTTTATGGTTTTTTCAGTAGTAGTTTTTTTTGGTTTGGGTGTGCTAAAACCTTCGTTGGGAACATCAGAAATTTCAGTTCTACTTTCTTCGGGAGAAACAGGAATTTTTAATTTATTTTTTTTTACTTCTTCGGCCATGTGTAGCTAACAAATTTAGTTTATACACAGCGTTTGTATTAGGCAAATTTGCATAGTTTTAAACCATGTTTTGTTAGTTGTTTTGCTTTATGGATTGCAACGAAAATCCTTTGCTGTAATCGGCAAAGATTGAAGTGTAAAGCCAGACGGCAGAAATGCGTAGCTTTTTGCGAAGCATTCAGCGAAACCAAACTAAAAATAAGTCGATGAGCTACATCTGCCGGAACGCTCAAAATTTTGTACTTTTGATGAAATAAAAAATTATCATGGAAGAAAATAATCACGAAAATCAGTTAAATATAGAGCTTAGCGAAGAAGTTGCTGAGGGGATTTATAGCAATTTGGCCATTATTACGCACTCGCCTTCTGAGTTTGTAATTGATTTTGTGAAAATTATGCCGGGCATGCCTAAAGCGCGCGTAAAATCGAGAATATTATTAACGCCACAACATGCAAAACGCCTGATGATGGCTTTGAGTGAGAACTTAATGAAGTACGAACAACTGCATGGCAAAATTAAAGAAGCAGATATTAACGCATTGCCATTAAATTTTGGCGGCCCTAAGGGACAAGCGTAATAAGCCTTTTGAGCTTTCATTGATAAATTATGAATAAAAAGTATTCGGTATCTATTGTAAAATATACCAACACATTGCCCTTGCGCTATGGTATAAACCACAGTAAGGTGCTTGATGAGATGGATTTACAGCTTGACATTCCGGCAGTGTGTGCACAAAAATTGCTGGATAATAAAGTAGATATTGGCTTGATTCCGGTGGCGGTTATTCCTTTATTGAAAGAGTATTACATCATCAGTAATTATTGCATTGGTAGCAACGAAAGGGTTGATACGGTTAAGTTATATAGTAATGTGCCTTTAGAAGAAATTGAGACTATTTATTTAGATTATCAATCGCGCACATCTATTATGTTGGCAAAGGTTTTGTGTAAAAATTTCTGGAAGATTAATCCAGTTTTTATAAATGCTGAAGCCGGATTTGAAACTAAAATTGCCAACAAAGATGCTGCTGTTGTTATTGGCGACAGGCGTTTTACTTTAAACGGGACTTACAAATATGAATACGATTTAGCATTTGAATGGAAAAAATTTACCAACCTTCCGTTTGTTTTTGCAGCTTGGGTTAGCAATAAAAAAATTGATGCTGAGTTTATAGAACACCTTGAACAGGCTATGGAATATGGCGTTAAGCATGTTGATATTGCCATTAAAGAAGATTCAAACATAAAAAATCCAGCTATGATAAAACAATATCTTACCGAGCGAATTAATTATAATTTGGATGAAGCAAAAAAGAAATCGTTACACCTTTTTTTAGATTTGATAAAGCAAGTATAAACCTTGATAAAAACCAATCGGTATAAATTAATTTTATTTTTTGCAGCAATTATCTGTTGTCTTTTTTTATTGCAATTTTTCTTTTCTTTTGGTGTAAAGCATAACTTAAATATTAAATCGAGCTATGTTTCATCGCATAAAATCAACGCGGATATATTGGTAATGGGCCCTTGCGAGCCTTTGTGGATGGTTGCTCCGGAGGTTGTCACAAAAAAAACAAATTTATCTTGTTATAATTTGGCCAATAGTCATAGCGATTTTGCCGACAATTATTTGCACCTGCATTTATATTTACAAAACAATAAAGCGCCAAAATATATGTTGCTTTTTGTAACACCCGAATCTTTTGATACTAATTACAATACATTTTATTCGTACCGGTTTTCGTCTTTTTTAAATGACACGATAGTTGCCAATACGGTAAAAGAATGCGATAAGGATTTTTATAGATATACATCATTTCCTTTTATGAAATATGGATATTATAGTCACCAAACATTTTTTAATGCTTTGCAGGGATGGAAACATTATTTCACTAAAAAAACTTTGCCCTATTATGCTGATGGGTTTGAACCGCCCGCCAAAATTGTGTGGGATAATCATTATGAAAATTTAAAAAAGAAATACCCCAAAGGATATTCTTTTGCATGGGATACTCTGCGCGAAAAATACCTGTATAAGTTGCTTTGGCTGTGTAAAGAGCACCATATTAAGGTTGTTATGTACGAATCGCCTATTTTATGGGAAACAGCCAAAAATCAACCAAATAGGCAAGATTTTATGCAACAAATAAACTTTATGGCCAAAAACATGAATTTTCCATTTATTTCTTTTCAGGATTTGCCCTTGGCTAAAAACAAGAAATATTATGTATCGCCTATGGTTACTACGTTACAGGACTCTTTATTGTTTTCGGATACTTTAGGAGGCTATTTAAATTCTTTTTTAAAGAAATAAATTTCAGAAAAAGTTTCTACGTTTTAAAAAACCTATTATATTTGCAGCCCGATAGAAAAAGTCGGTTGTTCTTTAAGAAATTTTTTAATGAAAATCTTGTAAAAAGGCTTCATTAAATTAAACAAGATGATTCCGTAGCTCAGCTGGTAGAGCATTACACTTTTAATGTAAGGGTCCTGGGTTCGAATCCCAGCGGGATCACCACTATTAGTTAAAACCCCATGTTATTAATATAGCATGGGGTTTATTTTTTAAACTAATAAACGCCTTTTCCGCTTATTGTAGCTATACCAATTCCACCATAATCATAGTTTAAGGGGCAAAAAGTTATAGTTGTTGTTCCGCTTGCCGCATCTAAAGCTACGTACACACGTTGTCCGCCAGAAACAATACTCGATATAAAATTTGTTATTATTGATATAGATATTTGCCCTTCGCTAATGTTTGATGGGTCTTGTATGGTAGTGTAAACCCCATTATGAGGTACACTTGGAAAATACAATAGATGGTTTCATTTGCTGAAGTAAAAGTCACTTGATATTTACCATAGTCGCTTACATTGCTGCCTGCAACAGTTACACCAAAAGTGCCCCCGTTATCCATAACATAATTAGTAGCAAGTGTACATGGTGCTGTTGCAGCTGGTGGATCAGGAATTACAAGGCTAACTATATTACTATAATTTGTGCCTTTACTATTGCTGGCTAATGCTTTAAAGTAATAGGTCTGATCGTGGGTTGCATGTGCTATGGTGGCAAAACTTGTTTGACCAGTATATAGTGAAACCTGAGATGCACCGGTAAACCCCGGGTTGGTTGAATAAAGAAGTCCGAAAGATTTTATTTCCCCACCTCCTGTAGAAGTTATTCTTCCCTTTACCGTTACACTATCTATGCCTGCGTAGGTAATAGAGTCTATAACAACTTGGGGTAAAGCATGAGATTTGTTACATGAAAAGAAAATAATACTGGCGCTAACAAAAGCTAATAAAGTTGTAATAGATAATAGGTTTAATTTTTTCATGCTTTTCAAATATAATGGTTTTTAATTGCAGGTTAAATTATCCAGTAAAGGTTTAAAAATAAAAAATCTATCAAATTATTTTTCGTTTTTTGATACCTTCGCCACATGCAACTTGCTTTTAGAAAATACAGAGAAGGACAACCTTTACTTATTTTACACGGCTTATTTGGACAAAGCGACAACTGGAACACCCTTGCCAAGCGCTTTGGTGACCAAAATTTTGAAGTTTATACTATAGATCAACGCAACCATGGCTTATCGCCGCATAGCGACGTGTTTACCTATGAAGCAATGGCTGATGATATACATGAATTTATTGAAACCCATAAGCTCAAAAACCCCATATTATTAGGGCATTCTATGGGTGGAAAAACCGCCATGTTTTTTGCTTTAAAATATGATGGCGTGTTAGATAAACTTGTTGTGGCGGATATGTCGCCAAGAGCTTACAAACCGCATCATGAAGCTGTTTTAGAGGCACTTAACGCCGTAGATTTCTCAAAAATAAACACGCGTAAAGAAGCCGAAGCAATTTTAAACGAATACATAACTGATTTTGGCACCAAGCAATTTTTGCTAAAAAATATTTATTGGGAAGATAATGCCGGAGGCAAAATGAACTGGCGTTTTAACCTCCCAATTATTACAAAAAACTATACCGAAATATTGGCTGCTGTGCCAGATGGAATAAGTGATGTAAACACTTTATTTATCCGTGGAGAAAAATCATCTTATATCACAGATATTGATGTGCCTGAAATAAAAAATCGATTTCCAAACTATAAACTGCAAACCATTGCTAATGCAGGGCATTGGGTGCATGCAGAGCAACCAGATAGTTTCTTTCAAGATGTAATTAGCTTTATTAAGTAATTATTTAACCATTAAAGCCTCAATATCATTAGCTTCAATAGGTATATTAGCCATTAAATCTTTAGGGCCATTATTAGTAATTAAAATATTGTTTTCAATACGAATACCAAGGCTTTCCTCGCGAATATAGATGCCAGGCTCGCAAGTAAATACCATGCCTGC
>CAIXZI010000002.1 GCA_903923915.1 uncultured Bacteroidota bacterium | reverse complement strand
TGCTTCTACTTTTGCTTTATCTGCTTTAATTTGATCTTTTTCTTCTTTAACCAAAGCTTTGTCTTGTTTTATTTGGCTTTTAGTAGTTTGTGCTTGCGTGTTTGTTGAAATAGCAACAAAAAAAGTTAAAGCTAATGCTGCTTTTAAAATTAATTTTTTCATATAGTTTGTTTAAAGATTACGTGATACTTACACAAATATAAACATTTTATAATATGACTTTTGTTAAGTGTAATTTCAAAAACGACCTGCTAAGCCGTATATTTGCGTCCTCATAAACCACTATGCTAAAAGTCCTAAAAAAAACCGTCCAGTATTTATTTATTCTAATTCTAATATTATTTGTAGCGGTAATCTCACTTCCGTTTTTATTTAAAGATAAGATAAAAGCTAAGTTACTTACCGAAATAGATAAAAACATAGATGCTACTGTAAATTTTACTGATTTAAGTTTTTCATCGTTTAAAAAATTTCCGCACGTTACCATTTCGCTTCATAACCCAACCGTTATAGGTGTTAACGAATTTGCAGGAGATACCTTAGTTGATGCTAAAGAAATTAGTCTTTCGTTTGATATTTATAGTATAATAAAAGGCCATAGTATAGAAATAAATGGCATACATTTAGAAGAACCTTTGGTATATGCGCGCATATTGCCAAACGGACATGCAAACTATAACATTACTAAACAAACTTCTTCAAGCAATAAAAAACAGCAACCAAACAATTTTGAAATTGATATAGATAAATGGTCTATTAATAACGGACGAATTGTTTACGACGATAAACTTCAAAAAACATTTATTGAAGTAGGTGGGCTTTACCACAGCGGTTCTGGTGATTTTAAGCAAGAAATATCAGACCTGGATATTGTAACTAAAGTATCTGATTTAACGCTTCAGTATAACGGCATTCGTTATTTCACCAAAAAATTATTTGCCGCAGATTTAAATATGGAAATGAATTTGAAAGAAAAGAAATTCATTTTTAAAGATCATGCATTTCAGTTGGGCGATTTTAAATTTGGCTTTGCCGGATTTTTTAAACTACTTGATAACGGCTATGAAACCGATTTGAATTTTGTGATAAAAGAAACTTCATTTAAAAATTTACTTTCTCTATTACCCGGTATTTATCAAAAAGATATGGCAGGCATTGAAACCAAAGGCGAGTTTGCTTGCACCGGTTTTATTAAAGGAGTTTATGATGTAAAAGATAATAAGGTGCCAGCCTTTCATATAGATTTAAAAGTAGATGATGCCATGTTTAAATACAATCATTTACCAAAAGCAGTAGAAAAAATTAATTTTCATTTGGTGGCCGAAAATCTTGATGGTAACCCTGAGCATTCTTCGTATCACGTAAAAACATTTCATTTTGAAATAGATAAAAAACCCATCCACGGCAGTTTATATATAAAAGGAAAGAAAAACTTGCACATCAATGCCGATATTAAATTAATAGCAGATTTAGCTGAGGTAGAAAAAATTTATCCCATTGATGGTTTAGTTTTTAAAGGGATTTTAAATTCTGAAATAAAAATAAACGGAAGGTTTAATGATTCGCTTAAACTGTTTCCAAAAGTAGATGCGTTTTTAACCTTAGAAAAAGGCTACCTAAAATCAAAAGAGGCACCTTTGGATATGGACAGCATTCATTTAAAGGCTGAGGTGCTTAACAGTACCGGCCAAATTGCAGACACACGTATTAGTTTAAATAACTTAACTTTTTTATTAGATGACGAACCTTTTGTAATGAGTGGAACGGTATCTGATTTAAAAAATTATAACTACAATTTAAAGATTGATGGCTTGCTTGATTTAGCAAAGCTTACGCAGTTATATCCTGTGCCTAATACCAGCATTAAAGGAACCTTAAATTTTGATATTACTACCGAAGGAAATTTGGCAGAGATTGAAGCAAAAAAATATAACCTCTTAAAAACTGATGGTACGTTGGAGGTAAAAAACATGTTGTATAAAAATACAGAGGTAGCTTTTCCTATTCATGTAGATGATGCGCTGTTTACATTTACGCCTGATAAAATTGTATTGAATAGATTTCAGGCAGAGTTTGGTAAAAGCAATGTAACACTAAGTGGCCATTTATATAATTACATTCCATATTTACTTAGAAACGATGCGCCTATTAATGGAGATTTAACCATGATGTGCGATACCTTGGATTTAAACGAATGGTTTCCTAAAACAATAGTAACAAACGCAACGCAAACTACAAAAACAGATTCTGTAAAATCAACTAAAAATACAAAGCAGCCCGAAGTGCTTGTCATTCCTGATAATATTGGCTTTACGATTGATTCAGATATTAAAATGGTAAAATTCGGACAAATAGATATTGCTAATTTGGATGGAGAAATAAAAATACAAAATGGCGTTTTAACTTTAAATGAAACAGGTTTTAATACCATGGATTCTAAATTTATAATGAGTGGAGATTACAATACCAAAGATAATAAACATCCTTTGTTTGATTTAGATATAAGCATTGATAAACTGGATTTTAATAAAGCCTACAAAACATTGGTTGATGCTAAAGGAACTTGTCCGGCATCGGGTAATTTTTCTACCAAGTATAGTATGAAAGGAGAGTTAACTCCCGATTTCTCACCTATTTATTCAACACTTAGCGGCAATGGAAAAATTGTGATAGAAAATGTTTCCTTAAAAGGAATGAAACTAATGAACCACATACATCACATTTCTAAAAGAGATGAATTTAAAGATCCGCAGTTAGCTGATATTACTATGGATACACAAATTAAAAAAGGAAAATTCCTTATTTATCCATTTACATTTAAAGTAAGTAAATTTTTAACGGAGATTGAAGGCGAGCAAGGCATTGTTGATGAAAGCATGAATTACTCTATAAAACTTTCGGTTCCGCCGTTTAGTAAATTAAGAATACCTATCAGCATTTTAGGTACAGCAGATAAACCTATTATTAAAATGGGTAAAGGCTTTGACGATTCTGACTTTGATAAACTGCAATAAATTTCTGTATAACTGTATTTGGTCATGTTGAGCTTGTCGAAACATGTGCGTTGCTGCCCATATCCTTCGACAAGCTCAGGATGACCCACTACTCCTAATCAGTCACGCATTAAAATTATTTTTCCCGTAAACCACTTGCCCGCACTTTGGTATTGCAGTAAATACAAACCATCCGGGTATATGCTAATATCTGCCTCTGTTTTATCTTTACCTACAGCGTAACGTTCTAAAAGTTTCCCATTGCTATCACATAAAAGTAATTCATCTATACTTCCTTCAACTTCAATAGTTACTTTACCTCTGCTTGGGTTAGGGTAG
>CAIXZI010000001.1 GCA_903923915.1 uncultured Bacteroidota bacterium | reverse complement strand
TAATGCATTAAGAAACACTGTGAAACAAGTTCACGTAGAAGAAAATTTGATGAGTTACATTGCACAAATAATTCATGAAACGCGCAATCATTCGGCCATTTTATTAGGTGCTTCTCCACGTGCATCTTTAGCCGTTATGAATGCTTCAAAGGCTTGTGCTACATTAAGAGGACGAGATTTTATTTCTCCGGATGATATAAAGTTTGTTACACCTCATATATTAAAGCACCGCATTACACTTACTCCCGAAAAAGAAATGGAAGGCGTTTTAGTTACTGAAGTTATTAATCAAGTGCTTGAAAAAATTGAAATACCAAGGTAAATGTCATTGCGAGGAGGAACGACGCAGCAATCACTAATTGTATAAAGATGTGGAATTATAATTTTTGCATTTACATAATGACAAATGAATATAACAGCGTTTTATATACAGGCGTTACGAATGATTTAAAGAAAAGGGTATATCAACATAAAGAAAAAATGAATGATGGATTTACAAGTAAGTATAACGTAAATAAATTAATCTATTATGAGCATTTTACCAATATTGAAGAAGCTATTGCAAGAGAGAAACAAATAAAAGCCGGATCAAGAGATAAAAAAATAAATTGATTGAAAGTTTAAATGCAAAATGGACTGATTTGTATGAAAGTATATAATAGCGATTGCCGCGCTTCGCTCGCAATGACAAACCTATAAAATGAAACTAAAACTACCCGAAATATATTTTACTACTCGAAGCTACGCAGTAACAGCAGCTTTAGTATTGGTGTATCTATTAGGTTTTTTAAATATCTTCTTTTATCACTTAGCTAATATTTTATTGCTATTATTTCTTTTGGTTTTTGCATTAGATATATTTATTTTATTTAGAAATAAAAACGGAATAAAGGCAAAACGCATTACAGGAGCTAAACTCAGCAATGGAGATGAAAATATTATTTCTATACAAATTGAAAACTATTTTGCTTTTAAAACGCACATAACTTTAATTGATGAGCTGCCCATACAATTTCAAATTAGAAATTTTGAACGAAAAATTATTTCAGAAAGTGGCAAAGAAAATTTTATTCGATATTCACTTCGCCCTGTACAGCGTGGCGAATATCATTTTGGTGCCATTAGAGTTTTTGTTGCATCAGCTATAAAATTAATTGAGCGCAGGTTTTCTTTTGAGCAAGGCACTATGTTGCCTGTTTACCCATCATTTATACAAATGCGCAAGTATGAGTTGCTTGCCATTCATAACCGGTTAACAAGCGGTGGAATTAAAAAAATTCGTCGTATTGGACAAACAGCTGAGTTTGATCAGATAAAAGAGTATGTTGCCGGAGATGATATACGCAGTGTTAACTGGAAAGCTACAGCACGTAGAGATAGGTTAATGGTAAATAAATATCAGGATGAAAAATCGCAACCGGTTTATTGTTTGGTTGATATGGGCAGAAACATGAAAATGCCTTTTGAGCAAATGGCTTTATTGGATTATGCTATAAATGCATCTTTAGTAATTTCAAATATTGCACATATAAAAAACGACAAGCCTGGGTTGATAACCTTTACGCATCAAATACATAGTCATATTGCAGCTGAGCGAAGAAACTCACAAATGAAACGTATTATTGAAACACTTTATAACCAGCAAACAAATTATACCGAAAGTGATTTTGAACGTTTATACACGCACGTAAAACGCGCAGTTAATCAACGTAGTTTATTATTACTATTTACAAACTTTGAATCATTAAGTTCTTTAAAACGACAATTAAAATATTTAAAACAAATTGCCAAACAACATTTACTGGTTGTTATCTTTTTTGAAAATACGGAGCTAAAAACAGTTCTTACAAAAAATGCAGAAAATACGTTTGATATTTATTACAAAACAATTGCCGAAAAATTTGAATTAGAAAAACGACTAATTATTAAAGAGCTAACAGCCTGTGGTATTCAAAGCATTTATACGAGTCCTCAAAACCTTTCAATTAACACAATAAATAAATACTTAGAGCTTAAAGCCAGAGGCTTAGTTTAACTATTGCCTGGTAAGTATAAGTGTTTTCTTATAGAAGGTATTTCCATCAGTAGTGCGCACAATATAAAAACCAGGTTCAAATGCAGATAAATCAACTTCTTGTAAATTACTTCCATTTTCAAGTTCAACATTATTATTCCAAATAGACTTACCATACATATCTATAATTTCAAGCATTACAGATGGAACTCCAAAACCATAAATATTAATATGTACTTTGCCTGTAGTTGGATTTGGATATACATTAAATTGAGAAAACCCAACCGTGTTAGTTATAAATGTTTGAGAAATTAAACCGCCTCTTCCGTTTTTATCATACTCGCTTAACTTGTAATAATTAATTTTATTAATTAAGGGATTTTCATCGTATACTGTATAACTTGTTCTGGATGATGTATTTCCTTTAGCCTTTTTAGTAATTATGGGTGTGTATTCAATTCCGTCTTCACTTCTCTCAACAACATATTTATCTGCGTTAGTTTCTTCTATAGATGTCCACTCGAGTTTAATTTTGCCCTGCTCGTTAGTTGCATTAAAGTTTAAAAGTTTAACTGATAAAACACAGGTAGGAATAATATCTGCTTGTATGGTATAATCGCAATTAGCACCTGAGTATCCATCCACTTCAAAAAAATAACAACTGTTAGCTGTTGCAGCAAAAGAAAAAGAAGCTGTTGTAGTAATGTTTTCTAAACAGTAACCCCCATATATTTTTGAAAGGCTACCTGAGGTTCCACTAAAGGCTGAAAACTGTAAAGCTGTAGAAGCTGCGCTGGAAGGAACTAAACAACTGGCGCTGTTTACACCAAAAGTAATTGTTACTGTACAGGTAGATGTAACGCAAAACTCGTACCAGCTGTCATTTTCTATAGAATATCCGATATCACCTCCATTGTTATTAGCATGTGTTTGGTTGGTCCCACCATTATAACAGGCGCTACCGGGTCCACCAGAAGTTCCACAACTTGTTGATGTTGCGCTACCGTCGCACGCAGTGCCGGTATTACCATCTACATTATTTTGCATTCCATTTCCTATACCATTACCGCAATTTGTAGCACCAATGGTTGTACCCTGAAAAGCAGAACCGCAACTATTTATGATAAGTGGATTTGCAATGTCATCATTTTTTAAATTGGCAACGGTTAATGTATAAGTTCCTGATGAACCTGCAGAATAATTATCAACCATAATATACGCTGTTTGCCCGGCAGTTAAATTACAAACACCGCCGTAGGTATAATTTGAAGAATATAAACTAAAAGGAGAATAAGCCATGGTATATGTGCCAGAAGATGTATAAACAGTAGCATGATTTGCGTCTTTAATATTTGTCCATCATACCCTGCACAATTAGATAGTGTTAATGAATTACAAGAACCTGTATAAACGGCTATTTCAGGGTCTGTCATCGTTCCTGGAGTTATACCACAATAGTAACTTCCAGCAACTGGGGCAGTAAAACTATACCATTGGTTTTTATTAGTTGTAAAACAATACACAGATCCATCTGCGGTTGCCGTTGTATTATTTCCGGTTGCAGTACCTGTATAACTTCCAATTATTGCCGCAGAGCCCATGGTAACACTTGATGCATTACAAACACAATCGTTTGAAGTTGAAGAAAAGTAGTGGTTAGGGTATATGTACCATAATATGTATTAGCTCCGGGTGTGCCGTCGCACCAAACCATTAAATAATAAGTCGTATTAGCTGTTAAGCAAGCTGTTGTAATGGATGGCTTAGCAGCAGAAACATTAGGGTCATTACAAGATAGTTCCGTAAAAGAGCCACACGAACCAGAATACAAAGTAAGAGATCCATATCTTAATGTACCCACAGCCATACTTATTGTTAAACTTCCGCCAGAAGCACCGGTAGTATATTTATACCACCCTGACCATGAGCATTTATTAGTTGCACTTTCACATGAAGGAACGGGATCGCTGGTATAATTTGTAAAAGAAGACGTTATTGTTCCTGCAGTTGTGCCGGTTGACAAAGCCGTTGCACTGGCGCATACATCATTTTGAGAAAATGTTTTTAAATTAAGGCATAGAAAAGTAAACATCATTAGAGGCAATAGTTTTTTACAACTAATTTTTGCTAAATCTTTACCTATTACTACACGATTAAACACAACTATTCTAGTTTAAAAAAATATTTAAAAAACTATAGGTGGTTGAGGAGATAGCAAACAATGTTTTTCAATTTCCTCTAAGGTGTTCACCTATTTACAAAGATGATGCAAATTACAACTTTAAATGGAAATAGCAAATTATAGGTTTTCTATTATTTAATAATACAATAGATATTTAATGTATAGATTAAAAAAATCTAACATTACTAAAACAAACTTTACTCCTTAATAATTTTTTTTGTTGCAATACCTGTTTCGTTTTGTATTTGTAGCAGATAAACTCCTTGCGGAAAATCTTTTGTATCAATGTTTAGTTGTGTTGTGGTAGTCTCTGCCTGAAAAACCAATTTCCCCACTACATCATACACAGTAATTTTGTTTTGTTGTGCATCATTTAAACCTACCGTAAGCAATTCTTTTGCCGGATTTGGGTAAATAACTACATCTGCCGCTTTAATGGCATGAATGGATGTAGTTGCAGGAGCCATTACATTAATATCATCTATTTCCCAACCATATACTTTAAACATAACACCGCTTATACTAAAACGCAAATACGTACTATCTCCTAAACCCGTTAATGGTAAAGTTCTTGTTTCATTTACCAAAGAAGCTAAGGTTGGGCTAACATCATTATATGAAGCACTATAAACCTGATTCCAAGTAAGAGTATCGGTAGAAGTTTCTACTTTAATTGTAAAGGCATTAGAACCACTGGCACCCGAACTAGTTAAATACAAATTATGTTTAAATGATAAAGTTACAGAAGGTGTACCCATTGTATTTAAAGGCG